>LUTY01002639.1 GCA_001640045.1 Candidatus Thiomargarita nelsonii
AGGCTTGCCGGGTGACGAATATCGCTTTGTCCTGCAAAATGAGCCCCCAAAACGCGAATATTGTGTCCAATACCGAGAATCCGAATTCGACTTCATCAGTCGTCTCTTAGAAGAAGAGGGCATTTTCTACTTTTTTGAACATCATGACAACAAACATATATTAGTGATGGGAGATAGCCCTTCGGCTCACAAAGCTATCCAGGGAGAAAGTCAAATAATTTTCCATGAACCACGCCCTGGACAGGTAGCTGACGAACCGCATATTTATAGTTTTAACTATACCGAAGAAATCCTTTCCGGCAAAGTCAGTTTAAAAGATTATAATTTTAAGAAACCCGCTTTAAATCTTAAAGGTGAAAAAACCGGAGATAAAAATACGGAGTTAGAAGTCTATGACTATCCGGGTAAATTTGACGAACCGGGACGGGGCAATAATCTCGCCAAAGTACGCTTAGAAGAATATCAAACCGTCAAAAAAGAGGGGAGTGGCGCAACAACTTGTACGCATTTTGCAGCCGGTTTTTTCTTTACTATGGAGGAATACCCCCGTGACGATTTTAATAAAAAATACTTGATCACCCAACATCAAATCTCTGGGAGCCAACCGCAAGTACTAGAAGAAACTGCGGGAGAGAGCGGGAGCAGTTTTTCCAGCAGTTTTGAGTGCATACCTTTTGAAGTGCCCTATCGTCCAGACAGAGTCACCCCCAAGCCCGTCGTCGAAGGCAGCCAAACGGCTATCGTTGTGGGGCCCAAAGGTGAGGAGATTTATACCAACGAACATGGACAAGTCAAAGTCCAATTTCACTGGGATCGCGAAGGCAAGATGGATGAAAAAAGCTCATGCTGGATTCGCGTCAGTCAACTATGGGCGGGCAGACGTTGGGGCGCAATGTATATTCCCCGTATTGATCAAGAAGTCATCGTCGATTTTCTCGAAGGTGATCCCGATAGACCGATTATTACTGGGCGTGTGTATCATGGCACCAATAAACCGCCTTATCCCCTGCCAGCCGAAAAAACTAAAAGTACCATTAAGTCTGACTCCTCAAAAGGTGGCGGTGGCTTTAACGAAATTCGCTTTGAGGATAAAAAAGGCAAGGAAGAAGTTTATATTCAGGCGGAAAAAGATCGCAATGAACTGGTCAAAAATGACATGTCTACAAATGTTAAACATGATCAATCATTGACGGTACACCATGATCGTACTAAAACGATAAAACATAATGAAACCATTACCATTGATGGGACTTCTACAAAAACTATAGATAAAACAACTTCTATCACGATTAAGACGGGCACATATAGTCATGATGTGGCAGACAACACTGCTACTTACCATGTAAAGAAAGCCCTTACCGAAAACTATGATGACACTCAAACAACTACTGTTAATAAAAAAATAAAGATTGAATCTAAAGCAGATATTGAAATAACGGCAGCTACGCAAATTAAGTTAAAAACGGGAGAAAGTACTTTGCTGATGAAGTCGGACGGCACCATTGAAATTAAAGGCCTTAACATTAAAATTGAGGGCATTGCCATTGCAATTGAGGGCGGTGTCACGGTTGCAATACATGGTGGCATGGTCACGTCCAAAGCTGACACAGTACACAATACGTCAGGTGCGCTAGTTGAGAGTAAGGGAACTGCTACAAACACCGTGAAAGGTGGCGTAGTTTTGCTCAATCCATAGGGAAAATCAAGACAATGGTATCCACTCCCCAAAACATTTATCAAATCCTGCCTAGTCAGGACGACAAAAATCAGCCGATTTTTTCGGTGCTGGTTAAGCGTACTTATGACATTCAAGCTAATGCTGTCATTACGCGCACTCAGACTGATCGTCCGTTTGTACAAGCTGATGAATATTATGATGATGGCGATCCAGAATATACAACTATTCAATTTGAAACCGACTTAGTACCCTATAAAGTCGCTACGGATATTGTCTTCATCGGTAAAGCATACGCACCTGCGGGTAAGCCAACGCCAGAAGGTTCAGTGGCACTCCAAGTGGGTGAGCATATTAAAAAAATCTTGATTATTGGCAATAGAGTTTGTTATTACCGTCAAGGGAGAACCCCAATTTTTTCGGAGCCCCAGCCTTTTACTGAGATGGAAATTTGTTACGAAAAAGCTTACGGTGGTACTGACAGAGCCAGTTCTGCAGAAATGCCTTATATCTATCCGCGAAATCATTTAGGGGTCGGTTTTGCGATTGAAAATACTAAAGAGTCAATAGACGGTTTGCCATTGCCCAATATTGAAGATTTTGATGATAGGCTCACACCGGAGCGATTGATTGTGGGTGATATGAACAACTGGAACAATCAACCTTTGCCTCAAGGTTTAGGGTGGTACGCTAGACAGTGGTATCCACGCTGTTCTTACATGGGCATTTTACCGGCATTTGTGCCACTGGGTACCAAAATGCGCGAAGCCAAGTTGGGGCTTGTG
>LUTY01002640.1 GCA_001640045.1 Candidatus Thiomargarita nelsonii
TGAATTGAGAGTGGATGTCCAAGATAAATCTTGGACGGCGTAGGTAAATCCCAAATTGTCGCACAAGTCGCGGCAAAGCATAATGCACCCATTATCGACATTCGCCTCTCGCAAATGGAGCCGAGTGATTTACGGGGCATTCCATTTCGAGTTGATAATCAGGTTGAGTGGGCTATTCCTGCCCTATTGCCAAATGTTGAGCGTCATGGCACCAGCGGCATTTTATTTTTAGATGAAATTACCTCAGCCCCCCCTAGTGTATCAGCAGCCGCCTATCAACTGATTTTGGATCGTCGTTTGGGCGAGTACCAAGTGCCGGATGGTTGGGCTATTATTGCCGCTGGTAATCGTCAAGGTGATAGAGGTGTGACTTATACCATGCCCGCCCCCTTAGCCAACCGCTTTTCCCATTTTGAGTTTGAAGTTTATTTAGATGATTGGGTAGCGTGGGCTTATCAAAATAATATTGATGAAAAAGTCATCGCATTTTTAAGGTTTCGTCCAGAATTGCTTTTTGATTTTGATCCCGCCCATAATCCTGTGGCATTTCCCTCGCCACGCTCATGGGAATTCGCTCACCGTGCTTTACAAAAATTTTCAGATCATGCCAAGCTACTGTTAGGCAGTTTACAAGCTTGTGTGGGTCCTGCGGCGGGCATTGAGTTAAACGCTTTTATTGCTAATTTAGAAAATATGCCAGATTTAGAGGCGATTTTACAAGGTGAAGTGGTGCCGATACCCAAGGAGATTGATTTGCAATATGCGGTAGCGGCGGCACTGGTTGGGCGAGCCATTCGCGCCAAAGAGAGCGATGCCAATGCGGTGGCCACTTATGGGCATATTCTTAATTTTGCTGGAAAATTCAAACATCGTGAAATGGGTGTCATGTTAGTTTCTGATATGCAACGCGCCATTGGCTCTGCAATCTTCGAGGTGCCGGAGTTTGCACAATGGGCGCAGGCGGTTGGGGATATTATGCTTTATGAATGAGACGTCCAAGATAAATCTTGGACTCCTATAGATATTCAAATAAATAATGCTGCAAAGGGCAACCACAAGGGATTGCCCCTACAAGCGAATGTTGTATTGTAGGGGCAATCCCACGCGCAAGCCCCTGTGTGAAATTATTTATCTGAAAAACTATAGCACAATAATTGGTTAAAAACCGGAAATGTTGCGATGTCTAACGAACTTGAAACTAAATTAGCCAGAGCGCGTACCAAGCTTATTATGGATAAACCCTTTTTAGGTGCCTTGGTACTCCGCTTGCCAATGCGAGAGGCTGATCCTAAATGGTGCCCCACCACGGCTACTGATGCACGCCATTTTTATTATAATCCTGATTATATTGATGCTCTCAAACTCGATCAAGTGCAATTTGTATTGGCACACGAAGCCTTGCATTGTGCCTTATCACATTTTGCACGCCGTCAACATCGCAATAAATTCCGTTGGGATTTAGCTTGTGATTATGCGATCAATCCTCTCTTATTAAAAGATGGATTAACTCCCCCACCTGGCGTATGGGTAGAAGAAAGTTATGAGGGGATGACAGCGGAGGAAATCTATCCGCTGATTGATGAAAACAATACGGATGAGCCCATGGATAGGCATGTCTATGAAGGCGAACAACAAGGGCAAGCTGATGGACAAGGCAGTAGTCCTAATGAGCAGCCCAATGAGGGGGGCGATAAACCCGGGCAAAGCTGCGAAAATAGTGGCGAAAATCAACCCGATCAAGGGCAGTCTGAGTCAAAAGAACAATCGGGCGGTGCCCCACAACCGCCGCCTTTAAGCGAGACTGAACGTCAAAATCTTGAAACCCAATGGCAACAACGCCTGGCAGGGGCGACACAAGAGGCTTTGCAAGCCGGTAAATTAGGTGGCGCACTGGCGCGAATGGTTGAGCATCTCTTACAGCCCCAAATACCTTGGCGCATGTTGTTGGCACGTTATATGACAACAATGTCGCGGGATGACTATAGCTATACGCGCCCCTCACGGCGAGAAGGGAAAGCGATTTTTCCCAGCCTACGCAGTGCCCAATTGGAAGTCGTGGTCGCCCTAGACATCAGTGGCTCGGTGAGTGATGAAGAAATCGCGCAATGTATTGCTGAAATCAATGCGCTCAAGGGACAAATGCGAGCGCGTATCGCTTTATTGGCTTGTGATGCTAAACTGGCTGAAGAGAGTCCTTGGATATATGAGCCTTGGGAAGATTTTAGTGCGCCGCCTGAATTGAGTGGGGGAGGTGGCACCTCTTTTAAGCCGGTTTTTGAATATGTTGATCTTCATATGCAACAACCTGATTTATTAGTGTATTTTACGGATGCTGTGGGTGAATTTCCTAAAATGGCACCAGCTTATCCAATGATTTGGCTGGTAAAAGGTAAGGGGAAAGTGCCTTGGGGGCAGCGGATTCAGTTGAATTGAGAGTGGATGTCCAAGATAAATCTTGGA
>LUTY01002641.1 GCA_001640045.1 Candidatus Thiomargarita nelsonii
AGCTGGTTATGTATTTGATAATGAATTTAATCAGACTAAAATGGGTACACCACAAGTCGGAGTGGACGTGCTCTGATAAATCTAATAGCAAGGCATGTGCAGGCGAAAAACCAAGCAATCCGGTTATTATTCTCGGGGATTCTTGGTACAGGCGGCAAAACCGTCTGGCGTATCCAGACTACGAAGTTGGCGATGATTATATTGGATTTCGGGTAGTGAGGTATTAATCTAAACTGGATATTATTATGAGCGAAATTACCATTCATTTAGAAAATGACATATTCGACTTTGTCAATCAACAAGCACCGAGCAATTTCAGTGGCTATATCAATGAGCTGCTAAAAGCACAGCGTCGGCGGCTTCAAGAAGAAACAGAAATGATCGCAGCCCTCAAAGAGGATGCGAAAGATCCCGCGTATCAATCATGCTGAAATTCGTTCTCGTTCCCACGCTCTGCGTGGGAATGCATGCCCCGACGCTCTGCGTCGCGTGGATGGAAATGTTAACATATGAGCAAACAAAATGTTAAAAATCAATACAAGCACACCATTTATTACCGCACTCATTGCATTGTTACTACTTTTTTGGCTTGAATTTGTCCAAGCGACTGACAATCGAGTCGCCTTAGTCATTGGAAATTCAAACTATCGGGGCAATGCTTTTCTGGAAAATGTGGCGACTGATGCCCACCATTTTGCAGAGGCACTGAAAAAATTGAATTTTCGGGTGATTTATAAAGACAACCTAAGCCGCAAGGAAATGCAAAATGCGATTGAGCAATTTAAAGAGGATTTACGTGATGGTGGTATAGGCTTATTCTATTTCGCTGGACACGGATTGCAATTTGAGGGAGAAAATTATCTCATTCCTATAGGCGCCGAGAATGTTTTTATCACCTTGGACAAAAAACGCTTGGAGAGAAAAACCACCAAGCTGAGCGATATATTAAAAGTCATGCAAGGCGCCGATAATCGGATTATCATTTTGGATGCCTGTCATAAAAATCCCTTTCAAGAGCTAGGGAGAGGAAAACCTTCAGGGTTAACACCAGTCAAAGTAGAAGATGGAACATTAATTGCGTATGCCGCTAAACCCGGTCAAGTGGTGGCAGAAAATAACCCCTATACAAAAAATATCATTTCCGAGATACAAAAACCGGATTTGTCAATAACAGAAGTATTCTTGCGAGTGGAGGCGATTGTTCGAGAAAAAACGGGAGGACAACAAGAATCTGAGTCTGAATCTAAATTAAAGGTAGATTTTTATTTTGCGGGAAAGTCTGACTCATGGTTAACCATGCTCTTTTGGCTGGTGATATTGTTGATAGGCGGTTTCTTAAAAATTTTGTATGCTCTGATTAAGCGGAAAAAAGTTTTTAAATTCGATGTCATCACAGTCAACGCACGGGGAGAAGAAATCAAGCGCACACCCCAACAAGCTCAATATTACACTGAAAACTTAGGCAACAGTGTGAGCTTGGAAATGGTCTCTCTCCCAGGGGGTAGATTCCTCATGGGTTCGCCTGAAACTGAGAAAGGCAGAGAAAGCAAGGAAAGTCCACAACATAAGGTGACAGTCAAATCATTTTATATGGGCAAATACACCGTCACTCAGGCACAATGGCAAGTGATAATGGGAGATAATCCCTCAGAATTTCTGGGAGACAATCGTCCAGTAGACAATGTGACTTATGAAATGGCAGAGGCATTTTGCAAACGCCTTTCTAAAATGACGGGCAAAATTTATCGCTTACCGAGTGAGACTGAGTGGGAATATGCCTGTCGCGCCGGTACGACGACACCCTTTCATTTTGGGGAAACGATTAGCACCGAACTCGCTAACTACGATGGAGATTATGCTTATGCCCTAGGACCTCAAGGTGTTGATCGTCACCAAACAACTGAAGTGGGGCGTTTTTTTCATAATGCCTTTGGATTGTACGATATGCATGGCAACGTTTGGGAATGGACTTATGGGGTTGTCCAACGGGGCGGCTCGTGGAGCAATCCCCCGACAGTCGCACGATCAGCGTACCGTCTTGAGTGTAAGCCATCTGACAAGCCAAAGAATAATGTTGGGTTTCGTTTGGTTAAGATTTAGGAGTCCAAGATTTATCTTGGACGTCCAAGATAAATCTTGGACTCCTACCAAAACGTTGAAACCCGAGGGCCGTTTGGAAAATCATCTTGGAAGAGTATCAAGTCGAGGCGGAAAAGACTCGAACACTGATTGGCAGAGAGTTTATTGCGGTCAAACGTATTGCCGATGTTATCTCTTGGACTCCTAAATACTTAAATGATTTAAAACCCATGAAACTGAATCATATCACAATTGAAAATTTTCGCGCCATTAAACAATTAGAATGCCCACTTGATCCACAACTCACCGTCTTGCATGGCAACAACGCGGCGGGTAAAACGACCATTCTTGATGCCATCGCAGTGGGCTTAGGGGCAA
>LUTY01002642.1 GCA_001640045.1 Candidatus Thiomargarita nelsonii
CCCAATAGACGATAGCAAAAATCAAAGGCAGCTCAATGGTCGCTTTATTCTTAAAGTCATCCCACTCGCTGATAAATTCCTCGGCTGTTGGGCGAATTTGGCGTAATTCGCTCATTAAATCTAACAACTGATAACCGTGACGCAGCAACACAGACTGTGAGCGGCGCAGACGGGGTAAATTATCTCGCTCATGGATGACGACGCGGACATCACTTCGCCATTGTTCAAGTTCTGGCTGATCATCGAAGGGTGCTTTAAAATCAAATAAAGCAAAAGCAAAAGCTTCATGTATATTTTTGGGATAATCTGCGGTTTTTTTGAGTTGACCAAAAATTTCAAGGGGGGCGTGTTGTTTCTTCAGCTTACCCCTATCAAAAACACGTAAAGCGATAGCCGTTTCAACAGTATAGGCAGTTTGTAGCAAGGGGGGGGGAGTAGATGACTTCAAAAATGCCACCCAAGGGTGCGGTGGTCCTTCCCATGATTCAGTACAAAGCACCTTAAAGTGAGGTTCACCTAGTAATTCTGATGTTTTTGTTGGGTCTTTTTGTAAGGAAAAAAATATCTTAATATCGACAACGTCAGCATAATCACGCTGTTTCTTAGGCAAACCAGAAACAGGGGCGTGTACCAAACGATTGATTTTCCATTTCATGATAGCAACTCCTTAAAGTGGAAAAATTTCACATTGCGCCAAGTCTGATCAATTAAGCGTATATCGCCTTTTTTATTTTGGCTTAAAGTCATCAAAGCGGCACCCATATCAGCGATATTATCCAAAGCCAACCTATCCAAAAAAATGTGCTTAAAATATTGATTCCGCAAATTTAAAAAAACCCCACTATCAATCTTTTGTCGCAAATGCCAAGGGCGTAAAATTCGCTGGCTCTGATCCAACAATGTAGAAATCACCCCGCGTGTGTCACCATGCTCACGCTCTTGACTTGAATTGTTATCGAGCGTCGCACGTATTATTGCTTCACTGCTACTATCTTCAGAACGCAAAGCAGGCGCAACCAACAAAGTATCATCATCCCCCAAAAACGGCACCACAGAAGCCGCCAATAAACCATAAGCACGTCCTAAAGCTTGAGCGGGATCTTGAGCCAGATTGAGCCGATCCCAAACCAACTTACCGTTGCCATAAGCGCCTATCGTTATCAAGCGAGGATGTTTTGCCAACCAATGCAAATTTGTAAACAATTCTTGTTGCAAATTATCATCACTGGGATTCTCCAAAGCCCACTCACCCAACAAAGATCTGTTACGAACTTGCCAATATTTTAACGCTTCCATCACATGATGAAAATTTTTCTCTTGCGCCATTTTTGGCAAATGAGTTAAAGGATTAAGCATCCGTTGTTGGACGGATTGGCTGTTGATTTTTTCAAAAAGAGCCGATTTCCAATCATTCACTTTAGCAAGCACAAGCGCGACTCCCAAAAAATTGGCTTGTTTCTTATAATCATCCCAATCTCCGGTTTCATCCCCAACGGCTAACCATAAATCGCCTTTCATATTGATTGACTCCTGTGACTAAAAAACGACCACACCCGATGCTGACATCCCCCCCAGCATGTAAATACTGCCCCGCCGCCAACCACGCCGCCCCTTCCCTACTTAGCTGTGACAACTCCATTGTACCTAACTTCCCCACCCGACTATAATCTTGTTCAGCACTACGTGGGATAATGGTGGGATGTAAATGTAGCTGACTAATGCGCCAAGGTTTTGTTTCTAAAAATAAATTATCGCCATTACCATAATCATTGACCAATCGTTGTAAACGAGAGCGTAAAGCAGCTAACAAAGGATCAGAATGCTGATATTTACTCACCAAGGGTGAGACCATTTTAACAAGCACCTGAGAATTATCAAGGGGAACCAAATTTAACGGCGAGAGTGTTGCGCGACGTTTAAACCGACCATTAATAAACAAAACCCTTTTAGTCCCCAAATCACGCACCTGCTCCAAGCGGCCTTTTGAACTAAAAAAATTATTAATATGATTAATCCAAGCTTCCGCATAACGCACGGCACTACTGATAAAAATCAAACTAAACCAAAAAGATTGGCGATTTGGACTGACATGCCAATCATGTAAAACATAACCAGGCAAGCGTTGCTCATCCGCTAATAAGTGAGGTCGAAAAACTTGTGGAAAAGCACACTGCCCCCGTAAAGCACAATGGTTGCACTGTGCTTTAGAATAAATACAGGCTCCGCTAAACAAAGCTTGTCCTAAAAAATCACGCAACCAACTACCATAATAACGACGAGGCGGTAAAGGATTTGCGACGGACAGATTAAAACGGAGACCATAACAATGAATTCCGTGGAAATGAGTCATAAATGCGAGCGAAAATAATAGCGTTTCTCGCTCCCACGCTCTGCGTGGGAGTGTATGTTAGCACCGCTCTGCGGTGCGGGACGCGGAGCGTCCCAGTATGCAT
>LUTY01002643.1 GCA_001640045.1 Candidatus Thiomargarita nelsonii
GGATAATCCTATCACATTTATTGCTATTTTTAGACTTGTCCCCAAATACGGAGGTTGCCAAAACCCAGAGTGTCACTCTATTTTTTTTTCAAATTAAATTCACCGCTTTCAACCATGAAAAATCTATTGCACAATATCCAAAGTCGCCGCTTTGCAGCACTGATTATCCTGCTAATCATCATTGGGATAATAACCCGTCTTGAACCTTTGCACGATGAACAACGTCTGCTCAAATCCATCTCAGAAGATGGCTATTTAATGATGACAATTGCTAGAAACATGGCACTGGGCTTAGGCATGAGTACCGCCGATGGCACTATCCCAACCAATGGTACACAGCCGCTGACTACCTTTTTATGGGCTGGCGCGTATTGGCTAGAAGGCGGCGATAAAGTTCAGACTCTCATCTGGATTATCCTGATGCAATTTATGTTTGCCAGCCTCACAGCGTTTTTGCTTTGGCAATTTGGCCAACAAGTTTTGCAACAACGTCCGAATAGTGACAAAATGGCGAGCTTAGCAGCAGCAACTTGGTATGCCAGCCCGGCAATTGCTCCGCATACCATGAATGGCCTAGAAACGGGACTGTATGGATTGGCGGTATTATGGGTCACCATGATACTCGTCAGCGCACCAACAAAATCGTGGACACTTCGCTACTCGGTGTGGTTGGGGCTTTTGTTAGGCATTACATTTTGGATACGCAATGATGCCGCTTTTCTGATTTTTGCAGCTTGTTTAATGCACTTATTTATCGGGGGTTGTTGGCAATCTCGTGAAATCTCTCAACGCTTCTTATCCGTGAATGTGATGGGCCTCACAAGTGTACTGGTGGCTTTACCTTGGTTAATTTATAACCAAATTCATTTTGGAAGTATTATGCCTATCAGTGGACAATCACAATCTTTAGGCATAGAATTTGGGCAGAATTTACCGGCCTTATCATCAACATTAGTTGAGCCGCCTCCGCTGGTAATCATGCTCAAGGAATCGCATTGTCAGCAGCAAAGTTAGGCATAGCCGCCACCATTGTCATGCCAAAAACTACTCCTGAAATTAAAGTCGCTGCGGTGCGGAGTCATGGGGCAGAAGTGGTATTGCATGGCACAACTTATGATGATGCCAGTAAACATGCTCAACATTTGGTTGAACAACGTGGCTTGACTTATGTGCATCCGTATGATGATGCCGAGGTGATTGCTGGGCAAGGCACCATCGGCATGGAAATTTTACAACAACATACTGGAGAATTAGACGCGATATTTGTCCCTGTCGGCGGGGGCGGCTTAATTGCCGGCGTGGCGGCTTATGTAAAATATTTACGTCCTGAAATCAAAGTGATAGGCGTAGAACCGGCTGATGCCGCTTGCCTACATGCCGCCCTCAAAGCCGGTGAGCGAGTAACCCTTGACCAAGTGGGTATTTTTGCAGATGGTGTCGCGGTGCGACAGGTGGGCAAATTGCCTTTTGAGATTGCCCGTAGCTATGTTGATGAAGTGCTGTTGGCGACGACAGATGAAATTTGTGCTGCGATTAAAGATATTTTTGATGAGACGCGCACCATTATGGAGCCAGCAGGGGCACTGGGTTTAGCCGGTTTAAAGCAATACATCGCACGAGAAAAGTGTAGCGGACGGCATTTAGTGACTATCGCCAGTGGCGCTAATATGAATTTTGAGCGCTTGGGCTATGTGGCAGAACGCACCGAAATCGGTGAACGGCGCGAAGCTTTAATTGCTGTGACAATTCCTGAACATCCCGGCAGTTTCCGTCAATTTTGTCATGCCATTGGGCAACGTGTTATCACAGAATTTAATTATCGTTATGCCCATAATGAACAAGCCCATGTGTTTGCCGGATTACGTTTAACGGGTGGCTTTGCGGAAAAAGATAGGGTAATTGCTAAGTTACGTGAAAAGGCTTATTCCGTCGTCGATTTGACAGATAATGAAATAGCAAAAGCCCATATTCGCCACATGGTCGGTGGACATACTCCACATCTTTTGAATGAGCGTCTCTATCGTTTTGAATTCCCTGAACGTCCAGGGGCATTATTGCATTTTTTAACCAATATGGGGCAGCGCTGGAATATCAGTTTATTTCATTATCGCAATCATGGGGCGGCTTACGGGCGGGTGTTGGTCGGCATACAAGTGCCGGATGCCCAACTGACTGAGTTTCAAAAGTTTTTAGATAAATTGGGGTATTCCTATTGGGATGAAGCCGATAATCCTGCCTATCAGTTGTTTTTAAATTAAGGGACAAGGTACTAGATTAATATTTTAAAATATGCTAATGTGCTAATGCCTAACGGCATGTAAAACAATCACTTCTACAAACAAAGGAGATATATTGATGCAATCCACTTTAAAAACGCTTTGTATTGGTTTAGTAGCAGCGGGTAGCTTGTTTGCCGGCAGTGTAGTGATGGCTGGAACAAATGGGGCAATCC
>LUTY01002644.1 GCA_001640045.1 Candidatus Thiomargarita nelsonii
CACGCATCGTTCCAGTGGTACGTTTACTTGAAGATACGCCGCCCGCATTGCATGAGCGAATTCTCAAAGCGACGAGTAATGCTTGGGTCAAGTTTCAATTAGCTGAACAGAGTGCGGTTGATACCAATGTATTTGAATATGCTGATAATCCATTACAGCGGCATTTAGTGGAACTGCTGGAGAATAAGGCGCAGGCGTGGGTAGAACTTTTGTCTGATGCCAAAAAGCATGAAGAATCCAAACAAGTTTATAGAAATAAGCGGCGGCGTTCACTCAGTTGGATCGTGGCAATCAGCTTGAGTTCTGGACAATGGCTTAATGTGAAAATCTACCGTTATTCACGAACAAAGTCCTTAGTTTCGTCTTCTTTGATTTCGAGCTTGTTGATGGCAATCGCCGTCACTGCCATTGTGATATTCATACTGAGGCGTATTACCCATCCGCTAGTGGCACTCAGGGTGGCTGCGGAGAAGCTGGGACGTGGTGAGAACACGCCTCCGCTGCCAGAAACTGGTCCGGCAGATATTCGCCAAACCACCCATGCTTTTAATCAGATGAATGAACGCCTACAACGCTTTATCCAAGATCGCACACGTCTTCTGGCTGCGATTTCGCATGATTTGCGTACTCCGATCACTATCTTGCGATTGCGTGCAGAATTTCTTGAGGAAACTGAGACTCGCGGCAAAATTCTTGCGACTTTAGATGAAATGCAGGCGATGACTGAAGCGGCTTTAGCTTTTGCCCGCGACGCTGCGACTGAGGAAGAAACACGCCGCGTCGATTTAAGTGCTTTAGTCGCCAGTTTATGCGATGATTTGGCTGACATGGGGCAAGAGGTGCAGTTTATCGAGGAACAAAAACATCCTTACGCTTGCCGCCCGCTCAGCTTGAAACGCGCTTTGCGTAATTTGATTGAAAACGCGGAACGCTATGGAAAACGGGCACGGGTTAGTATAGAGGCAAGCGAGACTGAGTTACACATTAATATAGATGATGAGGGTCCTGGACTTCAGGGTAATGATTTAGAACGGGTATTTGAGCCTTTTGTCCGCTTGGAAAGTTCTAGGAACCGCGAAACGGGTGGGATTGGATTAGGGATGTCCATTGCACGTTCCATTGTGCGCGGACATGGGGGAGAAATTGTGTTGAAGAATCGAGTGGAGGGACTTCGGGTGATTGTGACACTGCCCTTTTTGGGGATAATTAATCACGGTGTTGGGGTTTGAGCTAAATACTCGACGCTTTATGGTATTTTGGAGTCGGCAAGATTTATCTTGGACGAGTGCGGCGTGTTCGGCTCGTCCAAGATAAATCTGGCCGACTCCATACCTTAAATGTGAGTACAACTATTGACGGACAACGAATAAAACTTTGGCTGGCTCCGCCTTGGTTTTTTTGTCAATGAGGATCTGCCAATAGTTAAGATAGATTAATGAAGCTTATTATCGGTTGGCAGCGTGAGAGATTTATGTTAATTCCTGTAGATTTAATCAGGTGGGGTTTTTGAGGGATTAAAAAAAATTGGAGTAACGGCAAGCCAAATGCGATAGGCTACGGACGCGCCATCAAATTTTTTGGCCAAGTTTACCATCCCACTAACATTGATGAATTATCTAATCGGCTAGATTTCTATTTCTCGTTCCCACGCTCTGCGTGGGAATGCATGCCCCGACGCTCCGCGTCGAGTATTTAGCTCAAGCTCGTCAATTGATGAAAACCATCTCGAATAATCTGCGCCATCAATTTACGTCGTTCTAACAAAAAACTAGGATAATCCATTTGTTCAAAATTATCCGGCAAAGCGTGCCAATAACGCATTTTGTCTATTTCTGCCTTTGAAAAGCGGTTGGCATATTCGGAAAAATATTCTGAGGGTGGCTTATCTTTTATACGCAGATTATCTGACCATTCTACCAACGCAAAATTAGCTATCTGATTAACTTCATGATTTTTTTTAATACAAATTTTTGCCAAATAATTTTTGGGAAAAAGATGATGTCGCTCAATGGCTGATTTTTTAGCTTTGATAGCGGGATCAAGTAATTCAGATACTTTTATTTTAGAAAATAAAATCTGAGCGTCGAGCAAATTCAAAGCCGCATAATAGGCAAAAAAAGAAGGGCTCCTTGCCGTTGATGATTCTAGTTCATTTGGTAAAGTGATATGCCAAAAATCGTCAGTCAGCGTATCATTAATAATTCGCTTTAATGTCTCAATAAAACCCGCTGCATCTTTAACCTTTCGCAAACGTACAAAATCAGTTTCCATCACACTCTCAGGTGAGCCACTCTCCGCACATGGTATTTTTCTCCAAGTACGTTTGTGTTTTCGACGGGCACTATTAAAACAAAAAAGTTTCACAAAACTTTGTCATGAAATAGTTAATTTGTAACAAAATATGTCAAAGGCGAACTGAGAAATGCTGATACAATTTTTTTGAGTCGGGCT
>LUTY01002645.1 GCA_001640045.1 Candidatus Thiomargarita nelsonii
GCTAACGGTGGAAATGAACCGTGCTGATGCTTTTTTTGAGCGTGATGCTACGCAGTATCAGGACGCTCGTATCCCACCGCAGGCTCATTATCAAACAATTTTGCAAAATGGGATTGATCAGTTTGATTTTGGTGCCATTATATAGTAAGTATATAAAAGTATTGATAACTGTTTACCTGAGTGTTGTCACACACAGCAAAGCGAAAGCATTCAGTTTAAGTCTTGACTTGACTTGATGGTTCGGGGTATATTTAAATTTTTTGATAACTGGTTAAAATAGCAATCGAGGTGCTAATAAATGAGAGCACTGAAAATTAAGATTAAGGGCTTGAAAAAGCCCCAATTTGAGCGACTAAAAGAACTCACCTATCATGCTAAAAACCTGTACAACCAAGCATTGTGGACCTTGCGCGAGGCTTATTCAGCAACCGGAAAATACTTCTCGTATCCTCAAATGGATAAGGTCATGAAGCAAGTCACCAATCTGGAAGGTGAGGTCAATTACAAATTGTTAAAAGCCAAGGTAGCTCAACAAACCTTGCGACGGCTTGATAAAAACTTCAGATCATTCTTTAGTTGTCATCAAGACTTCCAAAAAAATCCTGGCAAGTACAAGGGCAAACCCAGGCCACCCAAGTACAAGCTCGATCCACATGACAATCTAATTTTTGATTACCAGGCTTTCCGAATCCAAGGCTTGTTCATTATTGAAAAAGGCCCTGAAATTACTTTGCCAAACGGAAAAGTATTCCCAGCGGGCGAATCTATCCGATATGAACAAGTTGTCGTGTTAGAAAAGGGTTTGGAAATACAAGTTCCCAAACAACTGTGGAACCAAGAAATCAAACAGGTGGAAATTATCCCTAAACACAATAGCTTCCACGCGGTCTTTGTCTACGAGGAAAATCCTGACGACTTTAAGCCGGTAGAACCGAGTGACCAGGTTATGTCCATTGATTTGGGCCTGAATAACCTGGCTACCTGCGTTACCAATGGCGTTGTTGAACCTTTCATTATCGATGGACGGCGTTTAAAGTCAATAAACGCTCATTACAACAAGCGAAAGGCTTCTATGCAATCAAAACTATCAGAAAGGGGGAAAAAATGGTCGCGCAGGCTGCAAAGTCTAACCGATTGGCGTAATGCTGTGGTAAATGATTACATGCACAAAGCCACTTCTTATGTTGTAAACATGTGCGTCAAACATGGCATATCTAAAGTGGTTGTCGGTGACGTTGTTAAGTCACTGAACCAAATAAACTTAGGCAAAAGAACCAACCAAAATTTTGTGAATCTAGCTTTAGGCCAGTTTGTGGAAAAATTAGGCTACAAACTTGGGTCACACGGAATCGAATTAGTGGTGACAGACGAAAGCTATAGTTCCCAAGCGAGTTTTGTGGATGGTGATAAAATGCCGAAGCGGTATAACCAAAAAGCCAAACAAAAACGGACATTTAGTGGCAAAAGAGTTAAACGTGGTTTGTACCAGTCCCAAGACGGAACGCTTGTGAATGCCGATGTAAACGGTGCATTCAACATCCTGAGAAAGACTGATTCTGACTTTTCATTTTCAAAATTGGTAGAAAAGGTAGGCGCAAGGGTTAAAGAATGGTTGCACCCAACTAAACGAATACGACCATTGCCCACTAAAAAACAGCAATTTTGGATTAATTTGGAAAGGCAAAGAAAAGTAACCTGAGCCATCATTAGGCGAATGGATCAAGGGTTGATACCTCCCTTATTCATAATTATTGAATTATATACTTCATTTAGTATGTGCATGTCAATAGTTATCAATAGAATTGCTATCTTCGCAATCCACTGGAAGGCAAAGCTTTAAAGGCTGATGATCCCAGTATGATTGCTTTACAGGCGTATATAACATACGAACGACGTGGTGTAAAATTAGCACCCGGTAAACATTAACCTTGGAGTCCAAAATTTATTTTGGACAGGAGAATATTGATGGAACTTAAAAGTAGCAAAACTGAAGGCAACTTGAAAGACGCTTTTGCTGGTGAATCACAAGCTAATCGCCGTTATCTGTATTTTGCAGCTAAAGCGGATGTCGAAGGCTACAATGATGTATCAACCGTATTCCGTTCCACCGCTGAAGGTGAAACCGGTCATGCACATGGTCACCTGGAATATCTGGAAGCCTGTGGCGATCCAGCTACTGGTTTGCCAATTGGTGGAACCTCAGATAATCTGAAGGCTGCCATTGCGGGTGAAACCCACGAATATACCGACATGTACCCAGGTATGGCAAAAACGGCCCGTGATGAAGGTTTTGAGGAAATTGCCGATTGGTTTGAAACTTTAGCCAAAGCGGAACGTTCACATGCTAACCGTTTCCAGAAAGCTTTAGATAATTTGGATGCTTAATCCATCTATTTAACGCGACGCGGAGCGTCGCAACAGGCATTCCCACGCTCCGCGTGGGAACGA
>LUTY01002646.1 GCA_001640045.1 Candidatus Thiomargarita nelsonii
TTTAGAGGACCAATCTTTGATAATACCTAAGCGGAATCCGATAGGATGTACTTTTTGACCCATAATTTGTTCTCTTATCTTAAGCGTCAGCGACTTTCAATATGAGTCCCAACCGTGGCGGCTTCGTTTGGCATTCTCTTCGGCATCGGCAGTCAACATTTTCTCCAGATCTTCCCGCGCCTGCATGGAGAGAGAACGACGTATCTCTGAGGCTTCAGTGCGATATAATTTCTGTAGCAACGCCTGATCATAGTCATTGAAAATATTCGCCGCATGCTTTGCCCGGTAGGCACCATAACCCAGTTGCCGCAACGCTTGTTCTCCCAGTGCCAATGCCGATTCATAGAGTTCCCTCTGGAATAGAGTCACTCCCCGCTGCAAGAGTGCGTAGGCGTACCCATTGTCCTGGGCTCGGGCTAAAATGGTGAGATGCGGAAAGTGTTTACGCGCTTGGTCAACAACTTGGAGTACCATATCAGCATCATTAATGGCGATTATCAGTAATTTGGCCTGCTCAGCACCGGCTGCCTCTAGGGTGTCGTGTCTAGTTGCGTCACCATAGTAAACCTTATAGTCGAAGCGGCGTACAGTTTCGATTTGGTCTGGATCATGATCGAGGATAATTGTGCTAATGCCATTGGCATGTAGCAACCGCCCTATGGTACGGCCAAAATGGCCAAAGCCGACGATAATAACTGGATTGCCCCTTTCATCAATGGCATCTGGTGCCCGCTGTAGGTTGAGATCGCTATAGCGGGGAGCAATCAGATATTCGTAAATCAGCAGAAAGAGTGGAGTCGTCATCATGGAAAGCGCCACTACAACCACTAAGCGGTCGGCAATGTTGCTATCCAGCGCACCATTGCTGCTGGCAACGCCAAAAAGGACAAAGGCGAATTCTCCCCCCTGTGCCAATAAAAATACGAATAGACTACGCTGACTGGCCTGAATTTTGTCAAATCCTGCTAGAATCCAGAGCACTAGGGATTTGGCCAACACCAGTACCAATAAAAGTCCCAACAGGGTGAGCGGTTCTGCCCACAATAAGCCGAAATCAATGGACATGCCCACTGACATGAAGAATAGCCCCATGAGCAGTCCCTTGAATGGCTCAATTTCCACTTCAAGTTCGTGCCGATATTCAGAATCGGCTAATAACACGCCGGCCAAGAAGGCACCCAAGGCCATCGACATCCCAACCATGTCCATCAACAGTGCGATGCCCAGGACTAACAACAATGCAAAGGCGGTGAAAACTTCGCGCAAACGGGTTTTGGCGATATAACGGAATATAGGCCGAGTAAAAAAATGTCCTCCCAAGATAATGGCACCAATCACGGCTATAGCATTTATGAATCCCCACCAAGGAACGCTCTCCTCCGCGCTGACGGCTAATCCTAGCAGCGGGAGCAAGGCTAGCATCGGAATAACAGCAATATCTTGAAACAGCAGTACGGAGAAGGCGGAACTGCCGGCATGAGTGGAAAATAGATTTTTCTCTTTCAGACTTTGCAGGGCGATGGCGGTGGAGGAGAGAGACAGACCCATTGCGACTACAAGGGCCGCATTGAAAGAGTAATTGAATCCCAGAAAAATGAGTACCAGCAGGATCGTGGTCACAATCACTTGACTGCCGCCGATTCCTAGAATGGGCTTCCGCATAGCCCACAAGCGCTTTGGGTTAAGCTCTAGGCCGATGATAAAGAGCAATAGGATCACGCCGAACTCGGCGAAGTGACGAATATCATCCACATTATCGATCAATCCCAAACCCCAAGGGCCGATGACAGCCCCGCCAGCAAGATAGCCCAAGACGGAGCCAAGCCCAAGCCGTTTGGTGATGGGCACCATGATAACGGTAGCTGCTAAGTATATGATTGCATTTAACATTAGCTGATGCTCATTCATTTCTGTTTCCCCCTTGGGGCCGGTATTCGAGCAATCGACGGCGATAAGTATCGACCCATACAGCCAGCGTTTCATCACTCATGCGGTGAATGCTATGCAGCACCATGGGTTCCAAATAGTTCATCCCACAATGCTTGGCAGAACATTCGTAGGGATAGAGAAGCTTAGAGATGCTTCTTCGATTGTGGCCATTAGAGCAGTAGGACTTCTCACTTTGGCCGGTAGTCACGACGGAGAGCCAGTCTTTTCCCTGCAAAGCATCACCTCCGGTTCCAAAGGCGAAACCGTATTCAAGCACAGTATCCTGCCACTGCTTTAACAATGCAGGCGCACTGTACCAATATAAGGGATGCTGCACCACCAGTAGATCGATACCCCGCAGGCGCTGTTGTTCTCGCTCAATATTGATATGGAAATTTGGATAATGTTCATAAATATCGTTGACCTCTACCAGATCGCGCACGCCTTCAAGCAAGGCACGGTTAGCCCTAGAACGGTGCGGAAATGGATGTATAAAAAGCAGCAGAATACGTGGAG
>LUTY01002647.1 GCA_001640045.1 Candidatus Thiomargarita nelsonii
GAATGCGTGAATATAAAGGAGATTATGATAATGCCGAATCTCTTTACCGCCGTGCCTTAGCTATCTGTGAAAAAATCTTCGGCAAGGAGCATCCCTATACGGCAATGGCTTTGGAGCCTGTGGCGAGAATGCTTGAATATAAAGGAGATTATGACTCAGCAGAACAGCTTTACAAACGCGCCTTAGCCATCAGAGAAAAACTCTTGGGCAAGGAAAGTCCCCATACGGCAACTTCTATAAATAATTTGGCGACTTTGTATTACGAGAAAAGAGACTATTCGAAAGCCGAACCGCTTTACAAACGTGCCTTAGCCATCAAAGAAAAAGTCTTGGGCAATGAGCATCCCGATACGGCAACCGCTTTGGAGAATGTGGCGAAAATGCTTGAATATAAAGAAGATTATGACAATGCCGAATCCCTTTACCGTCGCGCCTTAGCCATCCGTGAAAAAGTGTTAGGCGCAGAGCATCCTGATACAGTGAAAACTCGTGAAAATTTAGAAAATGGCAGGGCAAAAATGCAAAAAACCGAACAAGCTCACTCAAAACGACTCTAGCTGTGGCTAATTCTTCTACTCATCGCCGTGGGTATATGGGTTTGGAATTTATAGAAGAAAAACTAAGGAATAAGAAACCATCACCATTGCACCATATAAAGTGGTAAATGTGATTGACGTGATTAAATGAAAGTTCTTTTATCAAAAGACGAGCATTTTATATCATATCAATCACATAAATCATAACAATCACAATTCAAATAGTATGAAATAAGTCGATTTTGTTAATTATCAAAGTAATTGATTTGTTTAATCAGTCCACTTTTCAATTTTAAAATCAGAACGCATTTCAGCAATTTTTTGATGAATGTTATCATTATAAACCAGAATCATATCATTACAAATGGCTTCACTTGCCAAAATCATATCAACAGTATGTTTTTTGAGAGCCTTCTTACTGATACCCGTTCTTTTCCGGTATTCTGAGCGGATTTCCCCAAATATTCTGCCTCCTTTGTCAGGATTAAAGGGTAATATATTGATATACTTCATTATATTATTGAATCCGGTTAATATCCGTGTCCGCTCATTATCAGCAAGCAGATATAAACCGGCTTTATATTCATATACAGATAAATCCGATAGATTTTATCGCTTGGAGAAAGTTTTTTTAAGTTCTTAATTACAGAAGAATAATAAGGAGACTGATCATCTCCACCATAAGACGCTATATCTGTATCCAATAAAAAATATTTTTCCATAAACTATTTTGCAAACCTATCAAACAACTTTTCGCTCATATCTTCTCTAATCTCAGTAGTCACTTGATTTATTTGCTCTGAGAGTCCACTAAAGGGATGATTATTAGCCAGATAATCAGCCAAAGGATGAGCCGATTTGACAGGTTCCTCATAAGGTTCTTCAACTGTAATAGAAACCTTAAACATTTTCCCTTGTAAACAAGCTTTTTTGATTAAATCACCAATGGTTTCATGAGCAAGTAATAAATGGGGTCAGAGTAAAATAAATTCTGTTAGACTGTTTTTTATCAGTTTAATTTACTCTGACCCCATTTATCCGTTCTACTGAAAGCTGTTGCCCTCCCTTTAAAGATTCAAGTTGGGCTCAAACTATTAAATGGATTGATAATTGTTAGCTTATTTTCAATCTTGAACCCATCTTGCATATCTTCAGAAAATAAGATATTACAATTAGCATCTATTGCAGCAGAAATGATTAAGGCATCATAAAAAGACAAACAATATCGATTGACAAGAGTCAAAGCATCAAACGTATTATTGTCATCTAAAAGGTACAATTCGACAATATTTAATAGTTTTCTTAAATGTTGTTCAACATAATTATTGTCGATTTTATACTTTCTCAATAACACATTTGATATTTCATTAAGCACTTGGTTTGATATAACGATGTCAGGATAATCTTTTAGTAAGTCTTTTATTTTATCCCTTTTGCTAATATCTTCAGTTTTTGAAGAGCTTAAAAATAAATAAACCCATAAATTGGTATCAAAAAAAACTTTATCTTGCATTTCTCTCTTCTCTACATGGGATAACGATTTTTTCTACTGGAATACTTTCAGTATCTATAAACTCAAGAAAACCTTTTATTTTATTTGCTTTTTCTATTGTATTTTTTATGATGGCTGGTTGTAAAAATTTTAAAAACCTTTCTACACGCTTCATATCTTCATCATTCTCAATTTCCACAATGACTTTCATTGTCTCTCCTTGTATCATTTCCGCCAGAAGACAAAATAACAGTGTTATTATTATACAATATATCAAATTAAATCGTGTAACTTTCTCTCCAAACATTTTCCTCTTATAAACTTCATTATAAACATAATCACACGTTTTTTGGGCTTTTCATCAACAACGACTAATTTAATCTTGGGCTTGTTGTCACGAGTAATAACAACATTTT
>LUTY01002648.1 GCA_001640045.1 Candidatus Thiomargarita nelsonii
ACTTTGCCAAAACCACGATGTTCCATTTTAATCTTATATTCACTCTGCTCTGTTACTTTAGCATAAGCCTTGTCTGGCAAAGCAAATAATTGAGTTTCTTCTAATTGATTTTGTTCTTTGCCCTCAACAATAAGCGTATTATGACTAGCTGTGGCGCGAAAAGCATTGCGCCGTTTAGGTAGCGGCGTATAAATATAAGTGCCTGGATCAACGATAAATGGCACACCATCTACACATAGTTCAAAAGACAATTGATCATTATGGGCATGTCCACCATTACCATTTTGTCCCACTGAGCCACAACGCACAATCAGATAAATTCGTTGAGTCTTATAAATAAATAAACCAAAATCAGGATAGTGATTTTCTTGCCTTTTTAAGACTTTAAAGCTTTGTTTAGGTTTTAATACATTTGATTCTATTGACGCTGTGCCCGCAAATTTAGTCAAATCTTCACGCTCAAATAAAGCATTTATTGCCGCTACAAGGTGACGATGATCTAAGCCTTCCTCCATCCAATAAAGATAACGCGCCTTAGCCTCTGCAACCGTCAATTTTTTATAGACTGGAAATAACTTTAAAAAACGTCCACTGTCATTATCACCAATTTGAGGAATCAAACCATCAGGGCGAGTAATATCCATTGTAAACTCAGCTATCTTTTGTAAACGCTTTATGTACCAATCAGGAAATTTTGGCAGACTTTTAGGTAAGGATAAAATTAATAGCGTCGCATAAATGACCAATTCCCCTGACAGACGATGATAACTGGTGGATGCCTCAAAATTACTACCGTCAGGATGAAATTGAGTTTTCACTTCCTTAATGACTTCATCTACTGCAAAAGCTAACCAAGCATCTACTTCTGATGTAGCAGGTAAATAAGCCGCTACATACAATAAGCCTATAATATCTGACAAGTAATGATTACTGCGTAAATCTGGATACCATTCTAAATTATTAATAATATGTCTGCCATGCTCATAGACACTGCGTTTAAACAGCTTTAGAAAAGTCTCATCAAACTCCGCGCCATAAGCACAAAATAAATCATAAGCCACTAGCCAATTAGCCACCCGTATGCCCACATCCATTGTGCAACACCAATTAACGCCAAAACGCGGTGGATTGGTAGCCATAAAATCCAGTACCTGATTACGAAATTCACGCGGATAAATTTGATCTTTATCCGTCAAGGCATATTGAAATGCCAATTGTGGCAAATGCTGCATCCGCGCCAATTCCCAAGGCACTTTGACATCAACACCCAACTTATGCCCATAAGTAATATCTTGATACCAAGTCGCCTCACTCCACCGATAACCCGATTTAAAATCCAAATGCCAATCAATAAGCGTATAATCATTATCAATTAAAGCCAAAATACGTTTTGACTCCGCAAGATTAGCGGCATTAACAGTAGGCGTAGAATTTCCCATTTCATAACGGTAGCCTTCTAAACCTCGGCAAGACATACCATGCTTTACCTGCACCCAACCAGAACCTAATAAATCAAACCGGTGTTGTAGATAATTAGCAGTAATACCGCTGAACATTTCCGACATTGACGCTAATTGCTCAACATCAACCGTAGAAAAATAATGAGACAGCGCGTCATCTATCCGCCAATGCCCCCATAAACGATCATCTTATAATTAAAGACATTATTTTTGGCGAAAGTGGCGATAATTTCATAGACAATGGCTATGAATGGCAGAAAAATCACGTAAACGGCAGGATGGGAATAGAACCAGAACAGATTTTGATAGGTCAAGACATCTCCACCAACACCTGGATCAAAAAAGTGAGTGCCTAGATACTTATCAAAAGTGATCATGGTGACGGCTGTACCCAGTACTGGGACGAAGATGAGTTGCAGGAGAAATGCAGCCAAGGTAGCCCACACGAAGATATTCAACTTGTTCCAGCCGATGCCGGGGGCACGCATAAAGGTAACGGTGGTTAAGAAATTAACGCCACCCAGAATAGATGCAAACCCAAGTAGCAGGACTGTAAAAGTATAAAATGCCGTATTTCCATAAGTAATGATAGAATAGGGCGGGTAGCCAGTCCACATCACATCAGGTGGATCAGGAATAAAAAAGGTGAATAAAGCAACCACAATACCCGCATAGAAAAGCCAGACACTCAGCGCGTTGACTCTCGGAAAAGCAACATCTTTGGCCCCGATCATCAGAGGAATTAAATAGTTAGCAAAAAAACCTGTCAACGCCGGTATTTGAAAACCGAGAATCATGGCAGCACCGTGAAAATACAACCAAGTATTATACTGAGAAGGATTGTCCGTAATGGTTGGACCAACGGCAGATAGTTCTAAACGTATCAACATAGCCATGATACCGGCAATCCCGAAAGCCGCCATAGAACCTATCAGGTAAAGAACACCCACTCGCTTGTGATCAGTGGTAAATATCCATTCT
>LUTY01002660.1 GCA_001640045.1 Candidatus Thiomargarita nelsonii
ATTAAATGTAATCAAGAAACCTCGATCAGAATATGGACTTTTTTGAGCATAGAGCATCGCTAGTAAATATACCCCGACAGTAATGAGGAATAGAGGGGCAAAGACATTTGCTATTAATGTTGCTAACTTACTTTCTCTACTTAAAACGGCATCATATAGATATGTTGCTACAATAGGCGACGCAACTAATCCCAAAATAACCACATTATTCATATACAATTTTCTTATATCGATTCCAATTAATTGAAATAAGCCCAAGGTAATTAATGTTAGAACCATGCCCCCAATTAGTATGAGCGTTGCGTAAATAATCACTTCCCCAACATACCGTATATAGCGCAGCCTTGCTTCGGGACTTTTCCATTCGTTTGACATATACGACAATGCCAATAGCGAACCTAAAACCAAAGGCATATGAATTTGTGACATTATTATTGACGCCGAATGCGGTTTATCTGGTAGAAGCATCATTAAAATAAGACAGAGTACTACTCCAGCGATAATAGTTCGTTTCTGACGAATTGAAGTGGCAGCATTACTAAGAAAATATGCAATGAGAGAGCCGAAAACAATTAAAGGAAGAAAACGAGGATAATACCAATTATTTGAAATTGGCAAATAGGCCGGAAGCTTTACAAGAACCCAAGATACGAAAGAAATAACTATAATAAATAGAAGTCTAGCATGATTTGTTGAATGTGGCTTAGGCGCGGGGTAATTTATACGCGCATTCCATACTCTTAATATTTCTGATTCAGGGTGTGCAAGTGAAGCTTCGGCCAGCCAAGAAATAAATTGTTTTGGATGGCTACGATAGAGCCTTTCTAACTCTACTGGTTTATCAAGTAACTTTATAATTTCGTTGTTGCTCATACGTGATACCTAACGACCAAGCTCACCGGTGGCAATGGATCGCAGCGGAATTGCCATTCGGTGGAGCGCCTTGTTATGTGTATTAATCAAACTCCATCCCCAGAGTAGTTAAATACGAAATTGTGAGCGTAATTAATCACATCATTTTAGGCAGTGATAAAATTAATTATTAACCTAAGTAGATACACAAAAGTTTTTTAACCTTTTTCAGTTGTTTCGTTCATTACGTGGAGCGGATTTCCGACCAACGGGAACTTGCCGTCGAGAGTAAAAATGTTAAAAGATTTATGTGTACCTACTTATTGTTTTATAATTTTCTGTGACAAAAGTTAAAATTGTTTTGTTTATATACTTAGCGCGGGTACAACTTGCATCTCTCCTGACGTCGAGACAAGCTTTTGGTGGATACGCTATCGCTTAATCCACCCTACAATTAAAAAGGGACAAGTCTAATGAAATTAATATTGGAACAATTTGAAAAAAGCTATTCTAAGTATAATCAATTGTTGATTGCGGTGAGTGGTGGCGTCGATAGTATGACTTTAGGCTATGTCGCTCATAAAATATTTAGTCAGACAAAAATATATCATGCGATTTCGCCAGCCGTTCCAGATGACGCCACTCACCGGGTAAAGGCGTATGCCGATAAACACGCTTGGAATTTAGTTTTAATCAATGCGGGCGAATTTGACGATGTTACTTATGTCAATAACCCTGTGAATCGCTGTTTTTATTGCAAAACCAATTTATACAAAGCGATCTCTGAAAAAGAAAAAGGCGTTATTTGTTCTGGTGCTAATCTTGACGATTTGTCTGATTATCGTCCAGGGCTTGATGCCGCCAAACTATTTCATGTTGAACATCCTTGGATAACGCTTGGCGTTAATAAAGAGCAAATTAGACATTTAGCAAATTATTTCGGTTTGTCTGACATAGAAGATTTGCCCGCTTCGCCTTGTTTGTCTAGTCGGGTAGAAACCGGCATTCGTATTTTTCCAGAAACTTTATCTTTAATTTCACAATGTGAATCCGCTATTAAAACCATGATAGAGGTTCATACCGTTAGGTGCCGGGTTCAAAAAGAGAAAATTACGATTGAACTCGATAAGAGAACGCTTGAGAAGTTAAAAGAAATAGAGCGGAAAAATATAAAATCACTTGCTAACAACCTGTTTGGTGACAATTGTTCTATTTTTATAGATTATTATAAAAGAGGGAGTGCTTTTTTAAGGTGAAAAATAATCACTCAAAATTAGACTTTGATCGTTTTTCACGTATTGGTTTAGAGGAGGCGATATATTGCGAATTTAAAACGGGAGAACAAGTCAATGAAATACTTAAACAATTTCTGAACAAAAATAAACATTGTCTCTTGACAAGGCTATCAGAAGAGAAACTCAACCAAATAGATTCTTTAATCAAAAAAAAGGTAGAGTATTGTTCAATATCGAATACTGCATTTTTTAATTATCCTGATTATACTCTCTCTCAAGACAAAAAAGTTGCCGTACTTTGTGCTGGTACTTCTGATCTGTCAGTCGCATACGAAGCAATAAGAACTTTAAGCTATTATGGCAAAAATTCATTAAACTTATTTGACATAGGTGTATCTGGCTTGTGGCGTTTAACAGAGAAACTTGAACAAATACAAACCACATCTGTTGTTATTGCCATTGCAGGAATGGAAGCCGCGTTGCCAGGCGGACTGATTTCTCAACCGATTATTGCGGTTCCAACTTCGGTGGGATATGGGGTATCTAAAGGAGGACATACTGCATTAAACGCACTTTTGGCAAGTTGTAGTTCAGGTATTACTGTGGTCAATATAGATAATGGTTATGGTGCGGCATGTGCCGCTTTACGCATATTAAGTACTGAACCATAAGTTTTAATGTTTTTTTGCTTAGTACAGAACATATTATCTTGTCATTTAGCATAGCGATCTTCGTATCGACCAGCGGAATAAATCTTTTTTTATCAATGTGTTAATATTTATCCCTCTTGTCGAAATGACAATAAATCAATGACTTTAATAAAGCGATTGTAGGGTGCGTCCTACGCACCCTTTTTCCACGCACCAAAAATATACACTGCTCTCAAAAAGGTGCGTAAAACGCAGCCTACGCTCGCTAACTTCAGATTCACGGGTGCGCCGCTTTGCGGCGCGTCCCAGTTCAGTTGAACCGGCTGTTAGGTGTTACCAACTCCTTGATCTTGGTTTTGAACGCTCATTCCTTGGACGAGCCTGATTGACTTGAATATTTCTGCCATTGACTGAATTTCCATTCAAGCACTTTATTGCTTCTTCAGCTTCGGCTTGTTTTTCCATCTCAACAAACCCAAAACCTTTAGACTGCCCAGTATATTTGTCCTTAATTATGCTTACATTCACAACAGAACCATATTCTGCGAACAGTTGCTGAAGCTCATCTTCTGTCACATTATAGGACAGATTACCTACATATATATTCATTCATTCACTCTTTTCATCTACGTGCGTTGATCAACTGACTCTATCGAATAACCAACTGCACAAATTAATCGATAGCGATCTGCCACTTGTTGGCAAATTCTTGCGGAAAACACTTAACGCCAGCATCAGCTACATACAAAAGCTGGATGCAGTTGTTATGCATTGTTTGCCATTTTCTTGAGTTTATCTAGATAACAATTTCATCGACAAATATCTACAGGTAGACAAAAAATGCCTACATTTCAACATTGTGGATTAGGGAGAATCAGCCCTTTATCCCCTCGCCGGAGCTTAGGGTTACTTTTTGGTTCAGTCTCTTCTTTCTTTTTTAACCAAAAACGAATCCGCTTGGTTGGGTGCAACCATTCGTTTATTTTTGTGCCAACATTTTCTACCCATTTTGAAAATGAAAAGTCAGAATCCGTCTGGCGTAAAATGTTATACGCGCCGTTTACATCGGCATTCAACAATGTTCCGTCGCTGGACTTGTACAAACCACGTTTGACACGTTGACCGCTGAATGTGTGTTTTTTCTTGGCACTTGGGTTGTATCGTTTAGGCATTTTGTCATCATCCAAAAAACTAGCCTTGCTCGTATAACTCTCGTCTGCCACAACTAATTCAATACCGTGCGACCCAAGTTTATAGCCCAATTTAGCTACAAACTGGCCCAGAGATAAATTCACAAAGTTTTGGTTAGTTCTTTTGCCTAAGTTGATTTGGTTCAGTGATTTAACAACCTCACCGACAACAACTTTTGATATGCCATGTTTAACGCACATTTTTACAACATAAGAGGTCGCTCTATGCATATAATCGTTCACTGCGGCGTTACGCCAATTGGTTAAACTCTGTAGCTTACGCGACCATTTCCCCCCCCGTTTTTCAAGTTTTGATTGCATTTTTGCCTTTCTCTTATTGTAGTAGGCATTGACTGACTTTAGCCTCCTACCATCAATAATGAAAGGTTCGACAACACTGTTGGTAACGCAGGTAGCCAGGTTATTCAGACCTAAGTCAATGGACATAACTTGGTCATTCTGGTTTACCTGTTTGAAGTCAGCAGGGTTTTCTTCATAGACAAAGACAGCATGGAAGCTATTAGGTTTGGGAATAATTTCTACCTGTTTAATGTCTTTCTTCCACAGTGGTTTGGGGACTTGTATTTCCAAACCCTTTTCCAACACGACAACTTGCTCATATCGAATAGTTTCGCCCGTTGGGAATGCCTTTCCGTTTGGCAATGAAATTTCAGGGCCTTTTTCAATAATGAGCAAGCCTTGGATTCGGAAGGCTTGGTAACCAAAGATCAAGTTATCATGTTTTTCTTGTTTGTACTTGGGTGGCCTGGGTTTACCCTTGTACTTGCCGGGATTCTTTTGGAAATCCTGGTGACAACTAAAGAATGATCTGAAGTTTTTGTCAAGTCTTCGTAACGTTTGTTGAGCGACTTTGGATTTCAACAACCTGTAGTTGACCTCGCCTTCCAGGTTGGTAACTTGTTTCATGGCCTTATCCATTTGTACATAAGGAAAGTATTTCCCAGTTGCATCAAAAGCCTCTCGCAGTGTCCATAATGTCTGGTTATAGAGGTTTTTAGCATGATGGGTTAGGTCTTTTAGTCGCTCAAATTGAGGCTTTTTCAAGCCTCTAATTTTGATTTTCAATGCTCTCACACGCTACCTCGAATGTGCATTTTATGCACCGTTTGGAATATCTTCTGTTACGATAAAATTTAAATTTTAGAACATCTGTAGCAATGACGCAATATACACACATAATATCGACAGG
>LUTY01002650.1 GCA_001640045.1 Candidatus Thiomargarita nelsonii
CTTTGAGCATCAAGCTCCGTTTTTTGGCGTTTAATTTCTTCGCTTTTCTGAATAAGAACAGCCTGTTGAGCATCAAGCTCCGTTTTTTGGCTTGAGATTTCTTGGCTTTTCTTAACAAGAAAAGCCATTTTCTTATCAAGCACCGTTTTTTTGTTTGAGATTTCTTGGCTTTTCTTCTCAATATAAGTTGTTTGAAGTTCAATTTCTTCCTCTTTATTAAAAATAAAAGCCCGTTGATCATCAAGCTCCGTTTTTTGGCGTTCAATTTCACTATAAATAGATCGATACCATTTCTCGTACTTGTCGTGCGAAAAAGGGGTTTTCATATTAAAAACCGTTTCCATGTCATCAAGTGTATCTAAAATAGGACAAATAAGGTTATAATAACGCTGTCTTTTTTCTTCTACTAAAACGGCACTATAATAATGCTTAAACTTTGTAATATTTGGTTTGAGTAGCGTTCTTATTTTAGACAAATGTGGAGAACTTTTAAAGGCTTGTTCAGCATATTCCTGGTAACGTTTATCATCTAACACCCCTAAGGTATGTTTGACATTGTCAAAAAATTCGGCATGAGTCAAACAAACGCGCAATGGCATGTCAAAAAAAACATTTCCTAAGGATTGGGTTAAAGCCTCTCGAAAGTCGTCTTGTTTTAAAAGCGATTCCCATTTGGATTGAAAATCCGATTGAGTTTCAGGTTCCAAAAGTGTCGCATCAAACATCAATAAGGTGCTGGTACTCCGTCTCAGCTCAAGTTTTAAGTTATCAGTAAAATCAGTCGAGGGTAATTCATTTTGGAATAGACTTTCCCCCGCCCAATCAAGCAAGATGACTTTGTAACAGCGTTTACTATTGCACACTTTAAAAGATAGATATAAAAATCTATCAGTCGGTGTCGATATTGTTTGTTCAGCCCGATATTGTGTGTTCCAATCATCCAGTTGCTTGGCATAATTCTCATCTAGCTGAGTTATTTCCCAATCATCTCGAAAAACGGAATGGCGTTCTTTTAAGGCTAAACCCAATGCATATAAATAATGAGATTTTCCGACCCCTTTATCTCCCACTAAGGTGATTAAAACCGGGATCGGCTCTTTTGTCTTAGCCATATTTTAAAGGAACTACACGGATTATTTATAATAAAGGATAGCAATTAAAAATTTTTAATTATCCTTTCTTATAAACAATCCTTGTAGTTTTTGTACGTTCGGTATATTCTCAGAAACAATATAACACACGTCCTTTCATTTCTGTTTTCCGTTGATTTTGCAGCCGCCATCGAGGACGCAACCAATAAAGCACTTTCTCCTCCTCAAATTCAACAGACAAAGGGCTTTTAGTCGAGATACGAATGTTTCCTTCAGTCTGTTTAGAAACACTAGCAATATATTCTATCTCTTTTGGACAGCCAGCAGAATGTAATTCCTCAACTTCAAGGTACTTTCTCCATATTTTAACATTGTCGGAGGCCGCTTGGCGAAGTGAGGAAAAAACTTCAAAACTACGTCCATCAGGAGACAAATCTTGTGGTAGTAAAAATTGATGAAAAACCGCATACAGTTCTTGCAAACTCCTCGCTATGTGAACAAATTTATCCTCCTCTTTAAGATTAGCCGTTAAATTTCGTTCAATTTGCAACATTTTTTTCCAAATGACATCACGTTGTTGGCTCAACAATTCATGTTTACCAGTGACAAAAACCTGCGCTTCTGGTGCCAGCACCGCCCAACAATTTAAGTCGTGCCATCTATGCAAAAGTGGTACAGTATCTGGGTGTTTTTGAGACCACAGATATTGCTCAGTCTCAACCTGATTTGCTGTCTGTGCAAAAGAAAGCCAAACTTGAGCCGATGGACTCATCCCCCCTTGAACAAATAACGAAAACAGATCGACTTGACCAATCCAAACAGGCGGGCTGCCAGATAATGCTGGATTTTCCACGTAGACAACAATATCGTCGTCTCCAGAGGCTGGTGGCTTTTTCCACGCTTGCCATCGTTCAATATAGCTTTGCATTTCACTGACATTAGCTGCGTGAGCGATTTTCCAACTGTACCAGCGCGATAGTTCGATTTCTTGTTCTTTGGGATCAGTAGGCAAATCAACTTTATTTGGGGTTAGTTGTTCCCATAAATGGCCTACCTGAGATGGGCTTGGCTGTGGAGCCGGTTTATTACGCTTTTTTCGTTTTGTTGTTTGTACTGGCGTTTTATGGGATGGCGGTTCATCATGGGAAACCTGTTTTGGCTGAGAAGGCTGCAAAAACGTTCCAATCAATTGCATTGAGTGTAAAACTTGTTCGTCTTTTTTCGCCGCATAAAGGCCCGCCAGCACGGTATTCACTGTGGACAACCACTGCGTAGTGTCTCTTTCAAACTGTGCTACCAACGAAGGCTCAAAATCGGGTAATTTTGTACGCAAAGCCTCTACAAACTTAA
>LUTY01002651.1 GCA_001640045.1 Candidatus Thiomargarita nelsonii
CGCCACTGCTGTTACTAATCTTGTCACGGCTGTTACCAAATTACGTCAACACGGTGCCCAGCACATACTGGTGCCTCACATGCCCGATCTTGGCAAAACGCCCAGAGGCTTGGCAAGCGGTAATAGCGAGGCGTTGACCGGATTGACGCTTGCCTTCAATCAGGCACTGGCTAACAATCTCCAATCCGTCATACAAATCGATATACCAGCCTCCCTTGAAATGATTACCAGTCCTGAAACCATAGCACCGACAAGTGCCAACTTGACCAATGTAACTGAGGCTTGCCTTGATACGAAAGCCTTGAGTATCTGTGAAACGCCCTCTCACTATTTCTACTGGGATGACGTTCATCCTACCACCGTTGGTCATCAAGCCATCGCTTTAGTATTTTATAGTGCCGTTGCTGAGCCTGTTTATAAATTCACTCAGTTTGACGCTTTTCTTGATATTCCCCTGATTGGGAATGTCCTCGGCGCAACTATGTACCGTGTTCCCGATGACACAAAGTTTGATTTGGTCGTCACAGGGCGCCGCCTGCAAACTGCGACTGTGCTCCAAAATCTTATAAGCTTTCCAAGTGGTCACCAATCTCCAAGCTTTGATCCGTCTACCGGCGTTTTGCATTTGCCCATCGTACATGTCGCTGAAAACTCATTGGGGTTAAATTTTATCGCCAAATACACAGCGGAGCTAAGCTTAGTACCAGAAACGCTAAATGATCCCTTTACGGCGCCCCTATTTGTGTTGACAGGTGCTGCGCTTTTGGAGGACTGAGATATAAACTACAAGGATGTTATATAACGCGATGTGCAACTTTCTGGGCTTGCGCGTGGGATTGCCCCTACAACGTATGAATATTGTAGGGGCAATCCCACGCGCAAGCCCCTTATGTGGTATATTAAAATTTTGGAGTCCAAGATAAATCTTGGACTCCAAAAATTAATGATTCACAACCAGACGCAATTCCCTTTTTCTAATGAAGAGAGGTTTGACAGGATGTTTTTGATTATTCAAAGACACTATCTGAAGAGTAGGTGATTTTTGATCACGGGATTTAAAAAGTTCATTAAAAAAAACATTTTTATTCAATTTTGCTTGCCATTCCTGATGTTTTTTCACTGAGTCTCGTTTAGACTCTGATGTACAAGCTAAAAAACGAACGGTTTGTGGGAAACCTAAGTTATCAATCAAAACATCAACTGCTTGATTTATCAGTTTTTCTTCTTCCAAAATTTCCTGTGATTTCATTATAATCCCTCCGACACTGAAAATGCAATGGGATTCATGGCTGGTAGAGAGGGTGATATTTTTTGATATCTCTCTAAAAGTCCATCATCACAAGAGATAAAAACGTCAGCCATCTGTTCAGCGTAAGCAATATGGGCTGCATCGACAATGCCAAAGCGGAGTGCATAAAGTTCTTCGGCTCGATTGTGTGCCTTCTTTGAGTCGTAAACGGCTTTCGTTTCAAAGCGATTTAACAAGGCTTTTTTCAAATCCTTATTTAATGGACTGATAGCTTCAACTTCTTTAAAGTGAACCGGAGAGATCATGATTTGATATCGTCCATCTTTGACATGCTGCATAATCACGAAAAACGCATCACTTTCTAAACGCTCTACAAAATTTTGATAATCAAAAGGACGGCAGTAAGTACAGACATCTAAATATAATCGTTTCATGTGGTTTTTTCCTCTAAAACCTAAACACGACCACGACGATGATCATTTAGATTAAAAATATACTTTTCCAAACACTTAATTCAACCATAGTAAAAATATCAATTAAGGCTTAATAGTTAAAAATTTTTAATAAACAAATAGTTAATTATAAGGTTTTGTTAAATAAATATTTTTTTTAACTTATTAATTTTTTTAATATTAAAAATTAATTTATTTATTATATAAATATATAATTACAGGGAATTGCTTTGGATAATTGAAGTGATGGCAGTGGACTTGAGGAAGGAAAAAGAATGGCAATTAGGCAGGAAGAGGGATTTAGGCAACTCCCAAATAATAATATACCAAGGGCAACCACAAGGGATAGGGCAACCACAAGGGATTGCCCCTACAATATTCGCATGTAGGGGCAATCCCTTGTGGTTGCCCCATTGGTGGTATATTTATTTTTTGGAGTTGCCTTACGGTGTGAAAAATCCTATTTCTTTAAGAAATAGGATTTTTTTTATGGCTATAATGGAATACGAATAACAACTCCACCCATGACCTCGTTTAATTCAAAATCGGTTCTTGGGCTGTCTTTATGTTCGTTATGACAGGTAACACAAGCTTGAGATACAGCGACATCAGGATAGACTGCCGTGAAATAAGGTTTGCCACCCAGTGTTTCTTCCTTATAAAACGGTTGATTGGGATTATCTACAACAGCTTGTAATCCTTCTTTTTCCACATCGGTTTTGGGCTTATTCTGGCTGTTG
>LUTY01002652.1 GCA_001640045.1 Candidatus Thiomargarita nelsonii
CGATTTCAATGAGGCTATTCTCTGGACAATTGTCACGATAATCAGGTACACGATCTTGATCGCTATCTATTGGACAGCCCATCTGAGCGCCTTGTTGAAAAACCCCTTGGCTCATTTCCTCCAAACTATTGTTGAGGCAAACATCTTGATAGTCAAAAACATTGTCCTGATCCGCATCAACGGGACAACCGTGTGAATCAACGCCTTTTCTGAGTTCAATATGAGCGTTATTTGGGCAATCATCCTGATAATCAAACACACCATCATGATCCCTATCAATTGGACAACCGCGTGGTGTAATCCCTTTTATAATCTCATCGGCTTGGTTGTTGGGACAATTATCACGATAATCCGCTACCCCATCGTTATCGCTATCTATTGGACAACCAATATAATCCCCTTGTTGATAAATCCCTTTGGAAAGTTCGCTTGGACTATTATCAAAACAAACATCTTCATAATCCGAGATTGTATCTTTATCGGTATCAGCCGGACAACCGCGTGAGTCCACCCCTTTTCTGATTTCAAGACGGTTGTTATTTGGGCAATTATCACGATAATCAGGTACAGCATCATTATCACTATCTGTCGGGCACCCGCGTGAATCAATACCTTTTTCAAATTCATGGGGCTGGGTGTTTGGACAATCGTCACGATAATTATGATAACTGTCTTCATCAGTATCAACCGGACAACCTCTTAAAGCCCCTTGATGATAAACCCCTTTAGAAATTTCTTGTGGGGTGTTATGTGGACAACGATCTCTGTCATTAGGAATAGCGTCTTTATCTTTATCGACATTACCACATACCCATACGTCTGGAGTGGTAGTACTTTGAGCTTCAAGATTCCCATATTCAAATTTTCCTTGACGGAACATTTTGAAATATAAGTTTTTCTTTCTAATATCACCCGTTTTTTGAAAGTGGTATTGACCGGTCACACCCTGACAGGGTGGCATATACCGCAATGTTTCGGCAATTTTAATGGGTACGGTTGACTGGGATCTTTTAATCGCATGTTCGAGAATTTTAATCGCATCATATCCAAACGCCGCATAACGCTCTGGTTTGGCTGACTCACCATATTCTTGTTTGAATTTGTTGATAAAAGTTTGTGTGAAAGGGTCGGATTCCTTGAACAGCGTTGGCGCGATGGACTTGGCAAATTGGTCAGAAATTTCCCATTCTTTAATAAGGTTCCAAAATTTCTCTGAATCCAATGCCTCTCCCCCTACAAAGGGGACCATAATATTCATGTCACGGCTTTCTTGATAGATTTTGCTAGCCGTCGCACCACCGGTTGAGACAAAAATCGCCTCAAATTTGTCAGCCCCTCTCAATTCAACCATGATGTCAGTAAAATCGGATCGATTGCCAAAAAATGAACGGCGTATCACCATTTCAATACCAGATTTTTCGGCGTTAAAAAGGAATGAATTTGCCAATTCCAGACCATAACTACCTCTATCGTACAAGATAACCATTTTTTTGTAGCCTAGTTTATGGCAATAGGCTGCTAACTGCTCTCCCATTTCTTCGTTGTTAGGGTACATCCGAAAAATATAATTAAAATTATGACTGGTTAAATTGAGATTAGTCGAGGTGGGTGCAAGGAAAACAATGCCATGATTTTGATAAACAATAGAAGCCGGAATGGCAAGCTTGGAAAACCGATGCCCAATAACAGCAATCACCGATGGATTATTAGCATAAGAGTTCGCAACCTCAATCCCAATATGTTGTGCTTGTCTCAGTTTAAGTGAGGAATTTAAGATCGCTTGTTCTTCGTCGTTTATGAGCAGTTGCAGCGGCTTGTTTAAGATACCTCCCTTGTCATTGATTTCTTTCGCCGCTAACAAAGCCCCTTTAACAAAATTATGCTCCTTATCTGGCCATGCAACACCAATCATTATGGTATCCTTACTCTCACGGGCTGTATTGGCTCTTTCCTTCTTAGAATCATCATAAGATTTATGACATCCCAAGAAAGTTAAGGCGATTATTAGCATTGTTAAGTTTATGACTTTTTTGTTTATCATAATTCTTAGGGAGATGGTGTCATTTCGTTTGACTCAATGGGAACATTCCCAATAATAGGTAATCCGTCTTTGCCTCCACCAATGATAACAACTTTAGCATTTTCAGATTCTGACAATTGTAAGGTGGCGAGTAATCATAATCGGGCGACCATGATACCAGCGAGAGTAAGTCCGTATCAATCCTTTTCGACGATATTCCTCTTCAATCCTACGATTGATCGCCTCTACCCCATAAGGTCCACGACGTAGCGCAGCTAAAATGATAGTATTTTCAAATAATTGCAATACTTTTGCCGCTTGGCTTTCCTTTAAACAACGGGAAAAACCACTCACCATTTGATCGATCAAAATAGTAGGCAATTCATCATTTAAATGATGCCAATTGACATCGGGATATTT
>LUTY01002653.1 GCA_001640045.1 Candidatus Thiomargarita nelsonii
AGTTAAATAGGGAGAAAAGCGGACTTGTTTTAAGCGTCCGCCTTTTAAATAGCGGCTCATGAGCTTGAGCAACCAGTTAGGATAAGAGCCAGTCACCAGCATCGGAGCGATTTTGGACTCGGATAAGGAGTTATAACTGCCGGGTAGGCTATCATCAGCTTTGCCTTCAAAGTTCTCATTTCGATAAACATGAGTAATATACTGAAATTCGTCTAAGATGACCAAAAAGCGTCGATTAAAATTTGCTTTATAAAGCATTTCCTATAGAAACTGAAGTTATTGTTGATGAATTAGGGGAAAATCTTGACGAAGAAACGACGGATAATTATTTTGCAACTATTCGTTTTCTGCAACGAGAAGGCTTCATTCATTACCAAAAACTTCATTATAGTGCTTTTAAGGGGGTTGTTTTAACGGCAAAAGGATTAAAGATATTGGATACGATGGCAGATGCGCTCGCTGATGAAAAAGCGAGGGGTGCCGTTATTCGAGAAGTGATTAAATTGTCGGTTTGATACCAATTCTCAATTGAATATCATTTTATCAGTAGCAATCTAAAAATCCTATTTTTTTTAAATAGGATTTTTTAAATCGCGTTTCAATTCAGATAGAACTTACGCATTTAACAAATAATTACAATATAAATCAAATAGTTAAAAATAAATATTCAAGTAAGTTCAAACATAATAAAACTACGCCTAATGCTTTGAATTTACAAATGAATTATTTTTTCAATGCGTAAGTCCTATCAGGATTGGTATTAAAAAGTTTACATCGGATGTTACACTCGTTTATAATTCAAAACAGATTTTTTGATCTTTGTAGTCAATTGATGAAAGAATAGATTCCAATGTAGCCTCTGTTTTATATAAAGCCAGCGTCGTCTTTTATTTAGAGGGGCGAATCGGTGTATTCGCCCTGACATATACCAGATGTCATGATTAGGAACTTAAGAATCCTTTGCCACGCGAAGAAGAACCACAAATCAATGTCACATTTGCCAATGTGTTTATTGCTTTTCCCGGTGCTTCTGCGGTCGAAGTTGAGCAAATTGTGAGTACTCCCATCGAACAGAAATTAACTGAAATTGAAGGTGTTAAATATGTTTATTCCGTGTCGAAGCCGGGACTTTCTATTTTAACGATTGCATTTGTAGTCGGTGAAGATCGTACTGCGGCGATAGTCCGTTTATACAATAAAGTGTATTCCAATCTTGATTGGCTACCACCCAATATTGGCATCGCGCAACCACTGATTAAACCCAAAGGCATTGATGATGTACCGATTGTTACATTAACCTTGTGGCGTGAAGATGATAGTCAGGGTACTTACGCATTGCAAGAAGTGGCTCATACCATTGAGGCAGAATTAAAACGGGTAAAAGGCACACGGGAGGTTTACACCGTTGGTGGGGCTGATCGTGTTGTACATGTTGTACTTGATCCTGTCCGTTTAGCCGGTTATGGACTGGCGATTGATAACTTACAACAAGCTTTGGCTGCCAGTAATACCACCGATGATACAGCGGTTTTTGTCAAAGATAATTTGGAAATGCAGATACAAACGGGCACTTTCCTTTCTAATGTGGATGACATTGCTGATTTGGTTGTGGGTATGTATAACAATAGTCCTGTGTATCTACGCGATGTTGCTACAATCAGTCTGGGCCCTGATCAAGCAGAAAGCTATGTATGGTTTGGCACCGGGCCGCAAAGTGCGACTAAAAAAATTGATATACAAGGGGAATTTCCCGCTGTTACCATCGCCATTGCCAAACAACCAGGCACCAATGCCGTAGAAATTGCTAATCAAGTGATTGAGCGATTTGAACAAATTCGGGGCGTGTTTGTCCCCGATGGCATTAATGTCACTATCACCCGCAACTATGGCGAAACGGCTGATGCTAAAGCAAAAAAACTGATCGGTAAACTGACTTTTGCGACCGCTTTTGTGGTTTTGCTCGTATTAATTGCCCTTGGTTGGCGTGAAGCTTTTATTGTCGGTCTCGCCGTCTCTGTGACACTCATCATTACACTGTTTGCCTCTTGGGCTTGGGGATTTACGCTCAATCGTGTCTCCTTGTTTGCGCTCATTTTTTCCATCGGTATTTTAGTTGATGATGCCATAGTCGTGGTGGAAAATATTCATCGTCACATGCACTTAGGGGGTAAAAAATTACTTGAAGCCATCCCAATCGCGGTCGATGAAGTGGGCGGCCCTACCATTCTCGCCACATTGACTGTGATTGCTGCCTTATTACCCATGGCCTTTGTCACTGGCTTAATGGGGCCCTATATGAGCCCTATCCCCATTAATGCCAGTTTTGGCAAAGGACGCGGCGCGTCTGCTGCCTTTTTTTCCCAACCACCATTAACCTTGCGAATTTGTCGGTATTCCTTGCCTTTTTTAAAACCAACGTGCTCAAAGCGCAATACCCG
>LUTY01002654.1 GCA_001640045.1 Candidatus Thiomargarita nelsonii
TACAGTGGCGGACTCAACCAGCCTACCTGCTTGCATGACGTAAATGCGCTCGGCAAAGCGTTTGACCAAATTTAAATCATGGCTAATTAACAGCACTGCCATGTGAAATTCTTTTTGCATTTTTTCTAATAATTCAATTATTTGCAATTGAATGGTCACATCAAGTGCTGTCGTCGGCTCATCGGCAATCAATAACTTAGGATTGCAAGCTAAAGCCATAGCAATCATAACCCGCTGGCGTTGTCCCCCAGACAAGGTATGTGGATAAGCATCAAAACGTTTATGGGGTTCAGGAATCCCAGTGCGCTCCAATAGTTCAAGCATACGACGGCGGGCGGCTGATTTGCTTAAGCCTTCATGTAGCAACAAGGGCTCCATCAATTGAGTCCCGATGGGATAGACAGGATTTAATGAAGTCATCGGCTCTTGGAAAATCATAGCAATTTCCTTGCCCCGTAGACGACGCATCTGTGCTTTTTTCAGTTGAAGCAAATCTTGATCTTGAAATTTAATCGATCCGCTGGGATAGCTCACCTGGTCCTGTAATAATTGTAATATGGATAAAGCCGTCACAGATTTACCAGAACCGGATTCACCGACTAAGGCTACTTTTTCGCCAGCATTAATATGAAAACTCAGCTCATGCACGACTTGTGTCTGAGCGAAGGCAACTGATAATTTGTTGATGTTTAATAAATGATGAGTCATTTTGTGTTGATCCTTTGATTCAGATGTCCAAGATAAATCTTGGACTCCTATGGATTTTGAGAATATTGCTTACACCATTCTATGAATGCCCTATCTTCCATCGGGGTTGCATACAAATAGCCTTGTGCAAAATCACAAGTTTGTTCACGTAAAAATGCCATTTGCTCAGTCGTTTCAACCCCTTCAGCAATGACAGCTAAACCCAGCGCATGTGCCATATCAATGATAGCCATCGTAATTGCGATATCTTCTGGCGAAGAGATAAGTCCCTTGATAAATGAATTGTCAATTTTTAGGGCATCCGCCGGAAAACGTCTCAGGTAATTCAAGGAGACATAACCGGTGCCAAAATCGTCAATTGTGACACGGAAACCTATCTCTTTCAAGTTTCTCAATGTGTTAATGGCAGACTCTGCCTCTTCTAACAACAGGCTTTCGGTTATCTCCAATTCCAAACATTGAGGGACTAAGTTTGAACTTTCAAGAAATGTGATGATTTTTTTGATTAAGTTTTTGTGGCGAAATTGATGTGCGGATAAATTCACGCTGATACGTTTTATCAACAAACCCGCATTCCAGCAAGCTCTTAAGTGGCGACAAGCCGTTTGCAAAACCCATTCTCCAATGGGAATGATAATGCCAGTGTCTTCAAGTGCCTGAATAAATAAGTCATCAGGTGAAATGAGACCTTTTTGCGGGTGGCGAAAGCGAATTAAAGCTTCCATAGCAACCACTTGTTTTGAAATTAAGTCAATTTGTGGTTGATACACAAGCACAAAATTTTGTTGCTCAGCCGCTTGGAGCAAATCCGTTTCCATTTGCAAGCGTGAGACAAGCTCACGACGCATACGACGATGAAACACGGCATAACCCGATTTACCCTTTTGCTTGGCACGATACATAGCAGCGTCTGCATCACGTAACAACTGTGCGCCTTCTTCTTGACCTATATAATAAACAATGCCGATACTGCATAATATGACAATATCATATCCAATCATAGAAAACGGACGACCCAATACCTCATTAATAGTCTCCGCTAAATGAGTTGCCTCAGCAAAATCAGCTATATCATCCAATAAAATTATAAATTCGTCACCACCACTACGTGCTAATATATTTTTCTCATCTAAACAAGATTGCAAACGTTTTCCAATTTCCATGAGCAACCAATCGCCTATATCATGTCCTAAACTGCCATTAATCACCCTAAATCTATCCAGATCGATTAATAAGACGGCGAGGTGATAATTTTCGTTCTCCTTAGCACGCTCCATTGCCTTTTCTAAATATTCCATAAACAAATGACGATTCGGTAATTCCGTCAGTTGATCATACAAGGAGAGATAACTCAATTGCTGCTCTAAATCGCGCCCTTCCGCTAATATCCAAGCGATTTCTCCTTGGGCATTGCTAATGGGGGTGAATAGAAAATTCAGCATCGTCAGTTGCCCATCATATCTTTGTACCTCAACTTCACAACGTGCAAGCTCACCCTCAATAGCTTTGCTGACGACTGATTTCAACTGTGCCTGAATTTTTTTTGATCGTGTTGCCCAAGGGATTTCCCAGAAAAAAGAGCCGACTAAGGTCTCGCGTTTAGCATCAATAAAGCTCAAAGCGGTTTGATTGATTTCCTGCAAAATACCATTGGTGTTGAGCAAGGCCATAAATTCAAACGTCTTATCAAAAAGGATTTTAAATCTTTCTTCATCTTGCTGCCAAGC
>LUTY01002655.1 GCA_001640045.1 Candidatus Thiomargarita nelsonii
TCAAAAAGAAATGGAATTGATTCGGCAGACGGGTTATACTGCCTTTCCGCCTCGCCTCCCTTTCCAACCTATTTTTTATCCCGTCCTTCAGAAAGACTATGCCGTGCAGATTGCGCGAGATTGGAATACCAGGGACGCTGCCTCTGGTTATGTTGGCTATGTCACTCGCTTTTTTGTCTATAAAGACTTTTTAAATCAATATACTGTACAAAATGTGGGTAGTTCAAAGCATCAAGAATACTGGATTCCAGCCGAAGATTTACCCCAATTTAATCAAAATATTGTAGGCACTATCGAAGTGATTGCTGAATTTAGAGCAGATCATTTTTTTTAAGCGGACGCGGAGCGTCCAAGCATGCATTCCCACGCAGAGCGTGGGAACGAGAATCTAGGAGTGCAAGGCGTACCTTGCACCAGTACTCAGGAGTGCAAGGCGTACCTTGCACCAGACAACTTATTTTGATAACTGATAACTGAACACTGATGACACCCCCAAAAATCAATCCCTTTAGCAACAGTCGAGTTGATACCCCCTTTCAAAATCATATTGATTTAGATGAAATCTTTTATGAGGAATTTGAAAGGTTAAAATCTATCATAACAGATATAAAAAATGATCAAGAAAACCATCAAAGTAAAGGAGCGGTTGTCACTGGCGAAGCCGGTACCGGCAAAACCCATCTGATGATGAGACTAGCGAAAAATCGCTTAAAACAGAATCGGCTACTTTTCATCAGACAACCCAATAATCTCAACTCCGTTTTATATCACATTTATAGCCGAGTCTTAGAATCCTTTGTGGAAAAAGTGCCCAATAGTGCTTATTGTCAACTTGAGCATCTCTTAGCCACCAGTTTTTTTAAAATTATTCGTGAAAGCTTTCTCGAATTTCACGATGATAAATCAACAGGTATTCTGGATTATTTCAGAAAACTGACTGATAAAGATAAATACCTTGTCAAGATACTATCAGCTGATCCACTCAACCTCTATAGAAAATTAGGGGAAGATGGTGCGCGTAACAAACGCGAATATTGGCAAAGAATTGAAACCATTATTGATGACTGGTGGAAAAGAAACCACGGCGATGTGGGCTATTCAACCATCCTTTTAAAAGGCATTGTCAAATTTTGTAGTTACTCAGATGCTAACAAAAAAAAGTTAGTCGGAAAATGGTTATCTGGAAATGAATTAGAAAAGCGTGAATCAGAGAGCATCGGCTTAAAAAATTGGTGTGACGATGATAACAAGGAAGCATTTTCATTAGAAGCCATGACAGTTTTTGGAAAATTGTCAATCATGGATGAGCCCTTGATTATCATATTTGATCAATTAGAAGGACTTGGACTCGAATACAATCAAAATTTACTCCACAGCTTTGGCGATGCCATTAAAGAGCTATTTACTTATGTGCCAAATAGCCTCATTATTCTCAATTTATTTTCTGAGAGATGGGAATATTTCAAAGAATTCTTTGACGGTTCTGTTGTCGGTAGAGTGTCTCAATGTCAAATTGTTTTAAATCAACCGTCTCCAGACAAACTCAAAAGAATATTAGCTGCCAAAGCACAAGCACAGCGGATCGATATAGAACAAATTTTCACGCTTGAAGATTTGGAGGACATTTTAAGTCAGAATTCTATTCGAGAAGTGTTAAATCGGGCTTCACATTACTATCGCTTTAAAACTCAAGGTATTCCCTTGCCAGCTATTCGTCAGGTTAAAAGTTTTGAAGACGAGGTTAAAGAGCAACTAAACTCCATCAACGAACAAATTAAGTCCTTGACTGATGAATTCAAAGAATTCAAAAACGCCCTAATAGCAGCACAGCCTGAGCTTCAACAGAGTCAATTGCTTATGGCTCAAACCACACAGCCTGTTGAAGCGAGAATTTCAGTTAACAGTCTTATTATTGACTATATCCAAATAGAAAAAGAACGCTTAGAAGAGGAATATGAGACGCTCATTGTCATCAGTGATAGTGATGACATTGGTAAATTGCTAACGGTGACAGATGTCTTTAATACGCTGTTGAAAAATATGACAATTGATCGCTTAAAACTGGGTAACAGAAAGCTACCAGAACATCTGTTCATAAAAATGCCCGCGCAGTCTTTTGTCATCGGTTTTTTGCATGGGAGCGACGCTGGTTTCTCTTCTCGAATCAAAAATTTTAATGAATTGCTCATCAATCATCCGAATGTCTATTTTACTTTGTTTAGAGATATTAGAGAAAGTATAATTACTGGTAAAGTGGGTAAGGCGGAGATAGATAAACTGAATCAAGCACCCAATGGTCAGTTTATCTACATGGACAAAGAAGATAGGCTGGCTTTTGAAATCTTTTTTCCACTTCTCCTGCTATCAGTCAAAGCCTCTTGAAACGTGGGGATTTTTCTCATCGCTTCGGGCATTTCTCGGAAAAATTGGTCAA
>LUTY01002656.1 GCA_001640045.1 Candidatus Thiomargarita nelsonii
CGATATTCACCACGCTCAATCGCATCGGCTTGCAATTGGCTCAAATGCTCAGGACGTGTTACGGGATGACCTGATAAGTCGCTGAGACTGAATTGATCGTGTTGAAGATCGACAATATCACCATCTTCTAAAAAAATCACCCGTTGAGTGACCGAAATCAAAGCGGCTACGTCGGAAGCAATAAAATACTCGCCAACACCGAGCCCAATCACCAAGGGACTCCCGCGCCGTGCGGCCAAAACATGTCCAGGCATAAGGGGACTGATGAGTGCTATCGCATAAGTACCCTCAATCATTTGCAAGCTTGCTGAAAACGCGGCATATAAATCTTTACCTTGATTGAGATGATAATGAATTTGATGAGCTATCACTTCGGTATCGGTATCTGAACTAAATTCATAACCGTTTTGTTCTAACTGTTCGCGTAAGAGATGATGATTCTCGCCTCCACTTCTGGAGAGTCAACGGTAGGGGCAATACCATCTAAACTATACTTAAAGCAGTCTTGAATGCGCTCCTGAAAAGTGACCACTTCACGGTTTTTAACCCGATACATTGGATACATGCCGTATGCACCCCATAAAGGCGCGGCATTCGCTTTACGCCCCTCAGATAAATGGCAATTACTACAATTAAGACCATTGCCCACATAGCGTTTGCCGTACACCTGCGTATTCACAAAGATATTACGCCCCATTTTGACCAACTCACCGTATTTATTCTCAGGAATATCTTCTATATAAGGTGGTACAAAATATTCCCCTGGATTAACCACGGGCACGGTTGTCAAATTAGTGGGTAAACTTAAACGAGGCGTTGCCAAACTTGGGCGTACTTCCAGTGGATCCAACTCCATTGACATATCTTGCGTCTGTCCAGTACTGGCACAGAGGACAAACGTAAAACTGGATAAGATCATAAATAGACGAAATTGCATGGGTTTATTTCCTCTTTACGCTTAAAGAGCGATTACTGAAATAGGCAGCCGCGTTCAATTTATCACCATCAGTCAACTGATTGGCAATATTTTGCATCAGCGCGAGATTATCATTATCCCGTTCACCGGTTTGCCATTTATTGATTTGATTAATGATATATTGAGGCGGTTGCCCCGCTAAGGGCGGGAAATGTGGGCCAAACCCTCTGCCATCTGGTCCATGACAAGAAATGCAGGATGGCATACCGTATTCGGGTTTGCCACGCAAAGCTAAATCGGCGCCACGTTCCAAAGTTTGGAAATCCACCGCTTGGGGAGTCGCCTCAAAGGGTAGGCTACCAAAATAGACGGCTAAATTTTGGATATCCGTCGGTGTTAAAGCCTTGGCAATGGCATTCATAGTGGCATCTTTGCGCGTGCCGGGGGTGAACACGGTTAAATCAGAATAAATACGCGGCGTTTTGCTGTAATCCCTAGCGATAGGTTCAAGCTTGACACCAGTTTGCATCGGATCGCGGGCAAAATCCTGTAGTTGTTTGGCAATATAACCGGGATGCAAACCCGCCAGCCGGGGAAAACCAGCATCAAAATTGCCCTCACCGTTGGCACCATGACAAGCCACGCAAGGTGGAATATTATCGCGCCCATTGCGTGCAAGCAATTCACCAGCTTGCCGAGCGGCTTCATCAATCCCAGAGGGACGGTTGATTATCCAGTAAGTCAAGCCGCTGCCTGCTAGGATAATAGTAGCGAGGAATAATAATCGGTAGTTATATAAGCGTTTTAGTAAATTTTTCATAATATTTTGACACTGGTGCGTCATGATCTGCATTCTAACTAACGCTGGAGCGTTGGAACGAGAAATTTTTGATTAGTTGGAGTGCTGATAAACCCAGCACAAGGGGAACGATCACAAAAATTCGTGCAAGTGAACCTTGCACTCCAATACAACACTCAAATTGGTGAATATCGGAGTGCAAGCTTTACTTGCACAAAAATTCGTGGGACGTACCCTACACTTGCAGCGTGAAAAAACCATAAAAAACCTTCGTGTCATTTTTGTTTCGTTTGCAAAAAAATCACTTTATGTGAGATATTAAGTAGAGCTGCTTTGTTGGACAGTTTTTTGTCAAACGTCGCAAAAGCAGTTAAATCATAGCTTGAAGCCAAGTGCAAGGCATCTGCGAAATCCATTCCTGCTTCATACCAATCAAGTGCGATGACTACATGCTCAGCATCTTGCATGACAACATTTGGCAATCCCAAAATATGCCTCACCCTTTCTAGCACCAATTCCCGCGATAAGTCGTAACCACTCTTTGAAGCCAACACCCAAACCAATTCTAGCAATACCGTTTTTAAGATCAAACAACGGTGTTTGGCTAAAAAATCTGTGGCTTGAGCCGTTTGTTGTGGATTATCTTTAACCGCATAGCGCACTAAGATATTCGCATCAACACCAATCATTTATGTTTCCCCGCTTCAATGTCT
>LUTY01002657.1 GCA_001640045.1 Candidatus Thiomargarita nelsonii
GGCTACAAACGCCAAGTGGTCTGGCTCGATAAAAAACATTTCAACATCCAAAAGACGGTTTTCTATGATCGCAAAAATGCCTTACTCAAAACATTGATTTTTAAGGGTTACAAGCCTTATGTGGTGAATAGCAAAACCTATTGGCGTACTGATGAGATGTTTATGAAGAATCACCAGACGGGTAAGAGTACGCGGCTTGAATGGAAAAAATACACTTTTGGTAATGGATTGACGGCTCGGGAAACCTTATGTGCCCAGTTGACCAGGCTAGGTGTTCACTCACCACGTTAGGAACGAATATATAGGCACTCCGTGATGCCTCACCAGTTGCGGACTCTGCGGTAAGTCATTAAATAGTCGTAAGGGTTTAAAGACAGTGTGGCTTACATATAAACCGTTCTATAACATTGCCGAGGTGAATTTTACCAGCGCAAGCTGAGTCTGGTAACAGATAGGTAATTATTATGCAAAGAGTATTTGTTTTAGATTTAGAGAAAAACCCCCTGATGCCTTGCCACCCAGCAAGAGCACGGGAATTGCTAAATAAAGGTAAAGCGGCGGTTTACAAATGTTACCCGTTCACCATTATTTTGAAAAATAGGGTAGGTGGTGATGTACAACCGGCTGAATTAAAGTTTGATCCCGGTAGCAAAACGACAGGTATTGCTCTTGTTGGGCAATTTGAGCGTGGACAAGAAATTGTTTTCGGTGCCAATTTAAACCATCGTGGGCAAAAAATTAAGCAGGATTTGGAAAGCCGTCGTGCCAATAGACGAGCCAGACGTAACCGCAAAACACGCTATCGTCCTGCTCGGTTTTATAACCGTTGCCGTAATAAAGGCTGGCTACCTCCGTCTTTAATGTCTCGTGTATTTAATGTCGAAACCTGGGCAAAACGACTACAAAGACTAATTCCTATTACCAGCATTGCTGTTGAGACTGTCCGTTTTGACACACAAAAAATGCAGAATTCTGAAGTGTCTGGTGTTGAATACCAACAAGGCGTATTAGCTGGTTACGAAGTCCGTGAATACTTGCTAGAAAAATGGGGGCGTAAATGTGCCTACTGTGGTGCCGAAAATGTGCCTTTAGAAATTGAGCATATTCAACCCAAAAGTAAAGGCGGCACTAACCGCGTGTCCAATTTGACTATTGCTTGCCGAAATTGCAATAAAAAAAAGAGCAATAGGTCAATTTCCGATTTTTTAAAACGCAAGCCAACGGTTTTAAAAAGGATTAAAGCGCAAACCCAAAAATCCTTAAAGGATACAGCGGCAGTCAATGCTACACGCTACGCGATTGGTAATGTTTTAAAGTCGTTTGGTTTACCTGTGACATTTTGGAGTGGCGGGCGTACAAAGTTTAACCGTACTCAACAGAAATATCCAAAAGACCATTGGATTGATGCGGCTTGTGTGGGTGAAACGGGTGCGAATATTTATATCCCAAACACATTGAAACCACTCATTATCACCGCCATTGGGCATGGTTCACGACAGATGTGCCGGGTTGATAAGTATGGCTTTCCTAGAACAACTGCCAAAAAAACCAAAGTCGTTAAGGGTTTTCAAACGGGAGATATAGTCAAAGCCATAGTTACTAAAGGCAAAAAGATAGGGACTTACATTGGACGAGTTGCCGTAAGAACAAATGGTTTTTTCAATATTTCTACGAAAAATGGGACAACGCAGGGAATTAGTTGGAAATCTTGCCAACGGTTACAAAGCGTTGATGGTTATAACTATTTAACTTAACGAGGAGCGGCAATTCCTCCCCTGAGCTAAAGACTCAGGGAGTTCCTTGCCGATATTTTATGAAACGATTGTTTTTATTGACTTTATTGACTTTGCTACCGTTGGCAACGACAGCGGGTTCGTTTAAAGAGCAACAATTGGAGCAGGCTATCGCCAAAGCGAAAACCCGCCAAGAAAAAGGACTTGCGATTACGCGGATGGCTGACTATCGTGATTTGGGCTGGGTCGATTCTGAGGCCGAGATGGTAATGACTCTACGCAATCGGGGGGGGCATAAAAGTATTCGTCATCTGCGTGTCAGAAATATGGAAGTCACTGGGGATGGTGATAAAGCCTTGTCGATCTTTGATCGGCCCAGAGATGTTAAAGGTACCGCCGTATTGACTTGGTCTCACGCGCTGAAGCCGGATCACCAATGGATTTATCTGCCCGCCCTCAAGCGGGTTAAGCGTATTAGTTCCAAAAATAAATCGGGGCCATTTATGGGCAGCGAATTTGCTTTTGAGGACATCGGTTCGCAGGAAGTGGATAAATACACTCACAAATATTTGGGGAGTCAGGTGTTCAATAAGATGAGCTGCTATGTGATTGAGCGTAAACCGGCCTATAAATATTCTGGCTACAAACGCCAAGTGGTCTGGCTCGATAAAAAACATTTCAACATCCAAAAGAC
>LUTY01002658.1 GCA_001640045.1 Candidatus Thiomargarita nelsonii
TAAACCAGATTTCTCCCGCTGGTCGAAATGACAGGCTTTTGAGTAAAAACAAAATGGTTGAAATTTCAATCAAAACCTAAAACTTGAACATCGAGTTAAAGAAATCCTATTTTTTGGAAAAATAGGATTTCTAGCGACGGAACTAGGGTGAAAAATAATCCGCAAAACCACGTCAGATTTAACACACAAGTAAAAACCCCGTCCGGCATCAAAAAATGGTGCGTGGGACGCACCCTACATTAGCTTTTTTTCTGGCACCCGAAAAAATATCGCATAAAGCACCGGCACCACAATCAAAGTCAATACGGTAGCAAAGCTCAATCCAAACATGATGGTAACTGCCATACTGATAAAAAAGGCATCGAATACCAGCGGAATCATACCAAGTACCGTCGTAATCGCAGCCATCGTGACTGGACGTAGGCGACTCACTGAAGAGTCTAAAATAGCCGTAAATGGTACTTTGCCCTCTCGGATTTCTAAGTCAATCTGATCAATGAGGACAACCGCATTTTTGATCAGCATTCCAGAAAGGCTGAGAAAACCTAATAAGGCCATAAAACCAAAAGGTTCTCCCGTGAGCAGCAGCCCCGGTGCTACGCCAATAATGGCAAGAGGTACACACAGCCAAATAATGAGCGGTTGCCGTAGCGCATTAAAGAGAAAAATAACCACGAGTACCATCATTAAAAAACTAATCGGCATTCCTCCCCCTAATGCTTGTTGTGCTTCCGTAGAATCTTCATATTCTCCGCCCCATTCCAATTCATAACCAATGGGCAATTCAATCGCCTCGATTTTCGGCCTGATACGTTCAAACACAACGCTGGCATTGCCCACTTTCGGATCACATTGAGGAGTGATCGTGCGTTTTCTGTTGTATCTGTGAATAATAGCATCTTGCCATTCGGTGACAAATCCGGAGACGACTTGACGCACTGGTATCGACGTTTGCGCGGCAGGACTCCAAATTTGTAGGTCTTTAATGTTCTCCACATCAACTCGTTCCGCCTCTGGGGGCCGTGAAATGATGGGAAGTAGTTTATTACCTTCACGGTAAATGCCGACTTGAGTGCCACTGAAAGCGGTTTCCAGTGCCTGGCTCACCGCGGGGCGGGAAAGACCAACTAATCTCGCTTGCGCTTCGGCAAATTGAGGACGCAGCACTTTGACTCGTTGCCGCCAATCGTCACGAATTTCTATGGCACCGCCATCTTCACGCATAATCGCTTGTGCTTGATTGGAGAGTTGCCGCAGTACCACCGGATCAGGCCCACTAAAACGCGCTTTGATCATGGCACCGCCACCTGGACCTATTCTGAATTTCTTCAGTTTTGGCTCCGCATCGGGAAAGTGATTATCCAAATACTGTCGAATGACGGGTATTAAACTATCAATGCGCTGATAGTCATCAACTGTCACTAGCATTTGTCCATAACTGCGGTAATCTTTTTCTGGCATATAAACCAATATAAAGCGCAATGCCCCTGCCCCGACAAAAGTGGCAACTGATTCTACGCCCTCCAGTTTCATCACAAATTCTTCAATCTTTTTTAAATCTTCACTGGTTTCGCGGATATCAGTGCCTTCTGTCCGCCAGTAGTCAATCATTAATTGGGGGCGGCTAGAGGCTGGAAAAAAACTGTCTTCTAACAGAGTAAAGCCATAAATGGCAAGAAACAGTAAAGCCACCATAAGTCCAATGGTGAGCCATCTCAGGCGGAGACAAAGGCGCAGAAAAGCTTTGTATATCTGATAAAAAAGCCCCCGATAGGGATCTTTTCCAACATGCTTGGCATCCTCTTTCAAAAAGAAAACACAGAATAAAGGGGTGATGGTAATTGCCAGCACCCAACTCATCATCAAGGAAATCAGAATCACTTGAAACAAGGCGCGGGTAAATTCACCTGCCGCATTTTGAGACAGTCCAATGGCAGCAAAGGCGAGTATGGCAACCACGGTTGCACCTAATAAAGGCCACATGGTTTGTGCAACCACCTCTTTCGCGGCTTTGAGGCGATCCATGCCGCTTTGTATTCTGATCAAAATGCCTTCCGTAACGACAATCGCATTATCGACTAACATGCCCAGTGCGATGATTAATGCACCAAGAGAGATTCTATGGAGATCGATATCGTATATGTCCATGACTATCACGGTGCCACAGACTGTCAGTACTAAAATGGCGCCAATCAAAAAGCCGCTGCGTAACCCCATGAAAATCAAAAGAACGATGATAACAATGGCAAGTGCTAATAAAAAACTATCGACAAATCCGTTAACTTCTTTTTCGACGGTGTCCGATTGGTACGAAATAATGCCCAATTCCATGCCCAGCGGAGATTGGGCTTCCAGTTTTTTCAGCTTGGCTTTGATCGCTTTTCCCAGTGTGACAACATTGCCGCCTGATACGGTGGAAATACCAA
>LUTY01002659.1 GCA_001640045.1 Candidatus Thiomargarita nelsonii
GCGGTTCTGTCGTTACTAAAGGGAGAGGGGGCTGTGTTATGAAAACCGATCTTGTGACAACCGTTCAATCAATCAGTCAAACTGTGCTAAGGCGGTGGGCGGCTGATGTTGATGCCAAAAACCGTTTTCCACCGGAAAGTATCGACGCTTTGCGGGAGGCGGGGTTGTTTGGATATTTTGTACCCACCCAATACGGCGGTTTGGCAGGAGACTTGAAAACGGCTGTAAAAATCGCGGCTTTACTTGGCGAAGAGTGTCTCTCAACGGCTCTGATCTGGGGCATGCATTTGCACCAAGTGGCAGTACTCGCCGATCATGCAACCGATGCACAAGCGGAGGTTTTGACCAATATTGCCCGTGAGGGGACTTTGGTGGCTTCGGTGACGAGCGAACCTGATAAAGGCGGTGATTTACTCAGGGCTTGGGCTCCTATTCAGCCAGAAGGGGATCGTCTGAGGGTGCGACGTGCGGCTCCTATCGTGAGTTACGGTGCGGAAGCGGGTTATTTTATGATAACCATGCGTTCTGGGGAAGATAAACCTGATACTGATGTCAGCTTAGTTTTGGTAAAGCCTGAAGATGGAGAAATCACAGTCACAGGCGAGTGGAATGCGATGGGAACACGGGGAACGCGCAGTGTTCCGATGACGTTTGATGTTTTGGTGGATTCCAGTCGGATCATTGGAAAATCCTTTCGTCAGGTAGTCGTGCAAACGATGATCCCAGTTGCACACCTTGGCTGGACAGCGGCTTGGTATGGTGGCGCACGAGGAGCCTTTCGGCGATTTGTTAGCCAATTGCGGACAATGGGCGCGAAAGGTAAACGCAAATTGGATTCGGATCTGTTTTTGTCTCGTTTAGCGAGACTAAGAGTTTCTCTTGATCTGCTCGAAGCGATGTTGAACCAAACGACTGAACGTGTGCAAAGGCTACGTCAAAATCAAGCGACTTTAAAAGAATATGAGGATATTACACATAATATTGGTTTGGATAATTTAAAGATAGCGGGATCAGAGTTGGCGTTTTCGATAGTGGATGGTTTGATTGAATTGAGTAATTTTAATCAAGGCTACCTGAAAAATGAGCCATTGGGATTGGAACGAGTGTTTAGGGATTTGCGTTCGGCTTCTCTACAGTATAAAAATGATCGTTTGCTTAAAAGTAACGGCAAATTGATTTTGGTGGAAGATTCTCCGATGAGTGCTATTTGGCGATGATCGATATCTACAATTTTCTAACAGACTATTTGTGCTGGACAGGGTTTGCAATACCAAGCGAAACGTTTTCACTACGTAAAGATTTTGATAAACTATTTTAATCTTTAAAAACCGGAGAAACGACTTTATGGAAACCCAACCCAAATCAAAAAGAAAAGTACCCCCAGGTAGCCCACTTTTCCCTGATAGACCACGGCTTGGAAAAGTTGAAATAGCGCGACGTAAGGCTGAAAGTCACGCATTTGCGGAGCGTTGTCGGGCTATTTTTAATCAAGTGGCTCCCCAATTAATAGCCGATCATTATGAATGGTCAATTCATATTGAACCGGACAGTGGGGATTATTTTATTGACCCCGATTCAGAAGTTTGTTTCCAAAAAGCCAAGCAAAAACATCCAACCAAAATGCTCATGGAAATGTGCTTAAACGAAACCGGGGCTTGTGGCAGAATATGATCAAAGGTTACTTTAATTTAAGGGGCGAACTATTTTTCGATATTGAACTAAAGGCCACTGATAGTTCAATCGTCATAGTGAATGCCTTGCTAGATACGGGCTTCACGGATTGGTTAGCCATGAATATTCAGGATATAGATAGCTTAGGGTGGTCATGCATCAAAACACAGGAAAAGCAAACTGCCGGTGGAATTATTGAATTTAATCATTATGCAGGCACGGTTTTTTTTGATAATCAAGAAATGACGATTCCAGTTATCGGTGGTGGTGAATTCACTCACGTTTTAATGGGATTACAATGGCTAAACAATCGACGGTTAGTCGTTGATAGGAAAATGGACTTGCTAACCTTAACTTGACAATGTCTTATGATCATTCGTTTCAGGCGAACCTTGTACTTGTCAAGTTAGAGATTTGTTTAATTATCAAAAAATTAATAAGGAGTTACAAAATGGTAACCTTTGAAGAATTTTCAAAAATAGCCGATATTATTGAGAAAAACAAAAAAGTGCCGGTGGAAAAAGTTATTTATGAATATGGAGACTGGTACTCCAGTGAGGGGGAAAATTTTTCAAAAGTGGATGAAGATAGCAACACTTTTGAAGTCAACAGTAATTTTCAGTTACATTATTTAGGAAAAGGATTGCAAGGATTTGGTATTTTCAAAGATGACCCAACATGGGGAGCGTTATTTGATGACATCGAACAGAGACGAAATTCT
>LUTY01002671.1 GCA_001640045.1 Candidatus Thiomargarita nelsonii
TCAAGTAGCTTAAACATTAAATCCATGTCTGCCAGCGCGTATTTGGTAGAACGATAGACAATTCCTAAAAAATTCAAAGGAATAAATAATTGTAATAAAAAGGCATTGACGAGCACTAAATCGCCTAAACTCATCCGCCCTTCAACAACGCCTTGACTGGCAAATATCATGATTAAAGTCACCCCAATAGCAATAATAGCCGATTGTCCAAAATTCAGGGCAGACATAGACGTTTGACTTTTCACCGCCGCGTTTTCCCATTCTGCCAAAGTTTCATCATAACGTTTCGCCTCTAAAGCCTCATTACCAAAGGATTTAACGGTTTCATAATTGACTAAACTATCAATGGCTTGATTATTGGCTTCAGATTCTCTGGCATTCATCGTGTGTCGAAATTCCATCCGCCATTCTGTTACCGCAAAGGTAAACACCACATAAATCAAAACGGTTAGAAAAATGACAAAGGCAAATTTGAGATCGTATTGATTCAATAAAATCAATGCAATTAAGGTAAATTCGGCAAAGGTGGGGAGTATTTGAAAAATCATATAGTTGAGGATGGAACTGATGCTACGAGTGCCACGATCTAGATCGCGTGAAATAGCCCCCGTTTGTCTTTCCAGATGAAAAGCTAATGATAAATTATGTAGATGCTTTAATACTTTATTGGATAAGCGGCGCATAGCGCTGTAACGCACTCTGGCAAAAATGGCATCGCGTAATTCATTAAAAAGAGAACTGGATAAGCGCAAAATACCATAAGCGAGTAATAAAACAATGGGTAAAATGGGGGCGGCGTGTTGCGCTTTATCGAGTGCATCGACAATGTATTTAAGGATAATGGGTATCCCGACATTGCCTATTTTGGCCAAAACGAGAAATAGCAAGGCGAGCAAAACTCGCCCTCGATAGTCCCAAATGTAGGGTAACATGTCGCGTAGATTTTGGCGATCATTGCGATTGCTATGAATGGAGGCGGTACGGCGTTTAGTTAGCGGTATTGGCATGAGTGGTACTCTATAGTCATTATTGGAAAATTTTTCTCGTTCCCACGCTCTGCGTGGGAATGCATGCCTGGACGCTCCGCGTCCTGCTGGCATTCGGTTTGACACCGATAGATTTAAAATTGTGGTATATTGTTGGCGTCCTCGATTTAATTCAGACGTCCAAGATAAATCTTGGACTCCAAAATAGCATAAAATTAGAGGTTGCCAAACATGAAATATGCTTTAAAAGAACGAATTGGAGATCAGTCGCTATTTTGTGGCCGAAAACAGGAAATGGAGTTGTTGATAAATTGGGTCCAATCGATCCCCAGAGAAATGGCCAAATCTCGTGCCTTGTTAGGTCGGCGCAAATGTGGTAAATCTGCCATTATGCAACGACTGTTCAATATTTTGTGGAATCAAAATGGCAGGGTGATTCCATTTTATTTTGAAGTGCGGGATTATGAGCAATGGCTTCTAGAATTTTCAGAAGCTTATTATCGCACCTTTATGAGCCAATACCTATCGTTTAAAACCAGGACGTTGTCAGACTTATCAACATGGCATCCGAAATGGGTGATAACGAGGTGCTAAGGGATATTGAATCGTTTCAAAACTATTTGAAAGCGGAACAAATAGATAATGCCATGAATTGGGCATTTAGTGCGCCCGAAAACTTTGCCATGAAGGAAAACGTCTTTTTCCTAGTCATGATCGATGAAATCCAATACATGACTAAATATATATACTATGACAAAGCGCAGCAAGTTCCAGCACCTAATTTGCCCGGTGCTTATCATGGACTGGTGGAATCTAAAGTCGCTCCGATGCTGGTTTCTGGCAGTTATATCGGCTGGATGGTACAAATGATGCGGGAAATGTTTGTGGGTGGTCGTCTCAAGCGGACCAAAATTTCTTCCAAACTGACCGCCCCCGAGGGCATGGAAGCCGTTTATCGGTATGCCGAATTTAACCAAATTGAGGTGACTGATGAAAGTGCTTTTATGCTCAACAAGTTAACCAAAAGCGATCCTTTTTACATCGCCAGCTTGTTAAGGAGCGACTGGATTGATAAAGATTTTAGCACCGTCGATGGTGTGATTAAAACGCTGGATTATGAAATCAAGAATCGAGAGGGTGAGTTATTTGGTACTTGGTCAGAGTATATTTATTCAACGATCAAGGCGGTTAATGATCGGTACGCGAAACAAATTCTGTTGTTTTTGTCCAGAGAACGAGAAAAGGAATGTACTCGGGAAGAAATCAGCAAACATCTGGAAGGGCAATTGTCGGATAGCGAACTGGAGGAAAAACTTCATACCCTTGAAACGGGTGATTTAATTACTCAGGGCTCCAGTAATTTTCGTTATCGGGGTATTGAAGATGATATATTGGATTTGATTTTTCGCTCACTTTATGAGGAAGAAATTCATCAGAAAAAACCGAATATCGCCGCTGAATTAACGGCATCGGTGACTGCTGATTTAAAAAAAGAAAATCAGTCCTTAAAGGGCGCCTTGAATGAGCTGAAAGGTCGAATGCTCGAATTGGTTGTGTATCGGGAATTGAACCAGTACCGAAAATTGGCTAAGCCGATAGAGAATTTTCGACAACGGTTTCGTCCCAATGCGGCCAAAATGGAAGAGTTGTTGAGGGCTTGCTCAGAAAGCCGATTTGATATGATTTGGATGAATTATTATCTGGCAGTGCCTCAGACAACCGCACTAGAAATAGACGTATTAGCCCAGGGTGAGGATACGGATAGTTGTTGGGCATTAGTCTTTGAACTGAAAAACCGCGACGAGAAAAATCCGCCGAATATGACGGAGGCTCAATTGTTTGTGACAAAGATAAAAAGGGTTAAAGAATGGCTAGCTCAAAAGGGGACAACAATCAAGTTTGTTTGTCCAGTCTATTTGAGTGCCAAAGGATTTGAGCCGTCAGTCGAAGCTTGGTTGCATGAACAAGGGGTATTGACGGCGGATAGGGAGAGTTGGGAAGGCAAAGGAATTTAAAAAAACGACAACCAATTTTATATAACAAAGGATAAATATCAATATTTACAATCATTTAAATAAATATACCGCGTTATATAAGGTTTTTTTAGGTTTTTTTTCTTGCTTATATAAAATTGGTTGTCGTTATGAAGAATTGAAACGCGATTTAAAAAATCCTATTTACTTTAATATATGACACTAAAAATACACATCCTAAGTGATTTACATCTTGAATTTGCCCCTTTCAAACCACCAACAACAAAAGCCGATATTGTGGTACTGGCGGGAGATATTCATCTTGGTCAAAAAGGCTTAGCCTGGGCAAAACAATCCTTTCCTGATAAAACAGTTATCTATGTATTAGGCAATCACGAATATTATGGCAATGCCATTCCTAAACTCACCAATAAAGTACGTGAAGCGAGCAGTCATGTACATATTTTGGAAAATGAGCGCCTTGATATAGAGGGCTTTACCTTTTTAGGCTGTACTCTCTGGACGGATTTTAAATTATTCGGTGATCCACGTCTTGCTGGTTATCATGCACAAACGATGATGAATGATTACCACAAAATCAGAGTCAGTCCCGAATTTAGAAAATTACGTTCCATTGATACAGCGTTATTTCATTCTCGTTCACTTTCATGGCTACAAAATGAATTGTTAAGTGTCAATCCACAAAAAACGATTGTGATTACACATCATGCGCCCAGTTCATCCTCAATACCAGTCAGATACCGTTCAGATTTATTGAGTGCTGCATTTGCCTCAGCACTTGACGATTTTGTCATAAAATCAGGAATCAAGCTTTGGATTCATGGACATATTCATGATTATTTCGATTACAAACTCGGTAACACCCGTGTTGTCTGTAATCCAAGAGGTTATCCTGATGAAAACTTATTCAGTTTTAATCCAGAGTTGGTTGTAGAATTATAAATTCCCCATTCCTTTAAAGCCAAACATTTTTTTATCCTTTAGTAAAGTGACAGTTATTTATACAATATGATCACAATTGCTTTGATCACACAAGCTTTCAAAACCGGACTTTAAAGTTTAACTGATAACTGATAACTAAGGGGAGTAAGGATGAGGGGTAAAGTAAAGGAGAAATCCGACAGTGCATTATTTAGAGAAGCCATGCGGGGAGTCAAACCGCTGAAAACTGATAAACTACCATTGACAAATCCACGCCCTAAACCTATTCCCAAACAACGCTATTTAGATGAGGCTTTGGTACACGAGGAAATGCTTTCAGACAACTACGATTTGGCGGAATTAGAAACAGGAGAGGAATTGTTATTTGCACGTCCAGGCGTACAGCATCGTGTTCTATCAAAATTGCGACGCGGACAGTTTAGTATCAATGCAGAATTAGATTTGCATGGGATGATAGTGCGCGAGGCACGGGTAGAAGTGGCCAATTTTTTACGTGATTGTTACAACAGCCAGGTTCGCTGTGCGCGAATTGTGCATGGTAAAGGCCATGGCTCTTGGCAAAAGCAGCCTGTCTTGAAGAAAAAACTGAATAAATGGTTGCAACAACGCGATGAAGTGCTAGCGTTTTGTTCAGCACGTTCGGTAGATGGGGGGACGGGTGCGGTATATGTGTTGATTAAGCGAAAATAAAACGGGAGTGGTGCAAACCACTCCCGTTGCTTAGCTTAGGGCTAAGACGTGTTATTTGAACTAACAGCTAAGTGTTATTCACCATTTGAAGGGGCTGGAGGAGCAGGAGGGGCAGCATAATCACCTCTGTAACCTGGGTTACCACCATAACCACCAGGATAACCACCATATCCACCAGGATAACCACCATATCCACCAGGATAACCACCATATCCACCAGGATAACCACCATAACCACCAGGATAACCACCACCCCAAGGGCCGCCATAACCGCCGCCATATGGATAACCACCATATCCAGGACCATAACCATAATAATCACGACCATAGCCACGACCATAACCGCGTCCACCAGTGGACGTACTAAAGTTCATATCGCCCCAACCGCTGCCATCCATCCAGTCGTCCATAACGTTGGAACGATTTGAACCGGGCCAACCGCCCCAAGGACCACCGCCCCAAGGACCACCACCACCCCAAGGACCACCACC
>LUTY01002661.1 GCA_001640045.1 Candidatus Thiomargarita nelsonii
TTCATGACCTCTATTGTCAATCGAGCCGTTTCATTCCACCCAAACTTTTTGCCTTGAGACTGACGATAGTCTTCTGCATTTTTCTTATAGACCTCAATATGGCATAAGAAATCTCTAAATTCATCCTCAAGATTATTAAAATGCACGGTTTTTCCGATTCTATTTTGAGCAATAAATTCTTGCCCTGGCACATCCGTCGTAAAAATGGCAAGTCCAGCTGCCATATATTCCAACGTTTTTAAGGAAGAGAGTTCAACATTTTTATGTCGTTCTTCTTCATATAGGACAATGCCCCCATCAGCTTGAGAGAGATATTTTGGCAACTTGGCGTATTCTACATATCCTAGATACTCCATATTTGAAGGAGATTCTGCCTCTAGCTTTTTTCGACCCGAGCCGTCACCAATCATAATAAACTTAATTTCATGAAAGAGACGTGCCAGTTTGGGTATATAAATAGCACCATCCCAAGGCGTAAAGGTGCCCACATAAATGACAACTAAAGCGTCGTCTGGATTTCGCTGTCTTTGTTGAACGGCGTAAAAATTTTCACTGACACCATTTTTAATGGTAAATACGTTTTTAGCACCAACCTGTGTTGCTTTCTTTGCTATATTCTCGCTGACAGCAATCACGGCAGAAGCCTGCCTTATCAATAATCTTTCCTGAGTTTTACCCAACCATCTAAACCCACTTGACTTACCAGCACTGATAGCATCATCTTCTACAATGCCATTTAACTCTAAAACGAGTTTAGAGCGAGTCAATTTTAAGGCAATAATAGAAAAGACATGGAAATAAGAGAGTCTTAGGTAAATAATTTTGCTTTTGCTTAGCAAAATTTTTAGGCAAACTCTTAGATCAAAAAAAATTTGCCGTAGTTTGGGAATATTGGGTACCTTGATGGCTGTGACTTTCAAATCCGCTTTTTTTATGAATGGACGGTTAGTCCAAGTTGGGACAAAACCCTCTATGTCAAAGCGATTGGTTTGCTTAGCGACAGCATTCCAAAGTTCAAGGTAATGAACCGCTGGACCCCAAGAAATACCTTGGTCGTTGTTTGAGATTGTTAAAATATTTTTCATTTTTTTTACTTTTCATTTCACAAATAGTAGGAGTCCAAGATTTATCTTGGACCTCCAAACTAAAGTTTGGACTCCGGACCATCTAATGCCCTATCAATCACATTTTTAACAATAAGAGAACAAACGAAATCAACACCAAGAGAGCCACTAAAGACTAATGATGAGGCTGAAAAAACGCCCCCCCTTTTTTTTGTGCCATGAGGTTCTCTAACGACCATATCTGCACCACCTCTAGGGTTTGTCCCTTTTGCAATGATTTGAAAATCTTTTGGTGCTGTTCTACTGAGTTTGTCTGTTTCCCAACCAGATGCCCCCATGCCACAAAGTCCATTTTCAACGCCTGGGCGCCCCGGATCATAGCGACTATATTTTTTCAGGGTATTTTGATTTAAGGAAATACCACCGAAAAATGGAAATTCTTTATTAATAGGAAGCCCCTTAAAAGCCCAATGTTCTGGTTTTAGGATTTTGTACGGGGCACAAGTTGAATAATCAGCCATCGAAAATCTAACGCCCAAAAGTTGAGTTTCATCAGCACAGGAGTTTGCAAAAGATAAGCTAACACAGCGTGTAGAGCCATCATCAAAAAATTCAATTTCTCGATACATGGTGTTGCCTGATAGATTTAATAGCCACAATTGATTATTTTCATGGTATTTTTTGATGCCCTCATACATTTCCCGTGTCCAATATTCACAATGGGTGGAAAATATAATGGCTTTATAATGTTTCAAAATGTCGGGCGTTTGATGTAACTCAGCACCTGAAATAATATCATACTGAATATTCTCTTTTTCAAGCCAAGCTAATAATCGCCATTCTCCACCTGCCAGATGATTAGTAAATGGCTCAATCCAGTTATCACCTTCCAATTGACAATTCGTAAAAGGACGATGTATTGTTAATTTTTGAAATCTCCATTCATAAGATACCGGTTTCATGCCAAGCCATTTTCTAAGCATTGCTTTGCTCTGATCTGGAATTCGATTAAAAATGGCTCTTTTGAGCCGAGCAAGCGGGTTCTTGGGTAATGTCATAAAATTTGGACTGACATCGTTCTCAAAGCTTCTGTAACGACTTCTACCTCCCCAAATATTATACGATTGCCATGTATTGGTGCTTGCTAATACCAACAATTTGGTTTTGTACCCACGCGCCCGTGTAGAAACAATCATTGGTATGGCAAAGGGTTCTTGTCCTTCAGCGCTTAGAAGTAAACTATATAAACCCGGTTTGACTGTATTAGGTATTTTATATTGAAAACTCCTTTCCCAATCTAATCCGCGAATGTGCAAGCGGAGGTGTCTTCTCGTGTCAAATTGATGGCGCGTTTAGAT
>LUTY01002662.1 GCA_001640045.1 Candidatus Thiomargarita nelsonii
GGTTATGGTTTTTATCGTCGCGCCGATCTTGGCGGGCACGGACAGCACCTTCTACCTTCCCTTTGCAAGTAAGCTTTTAGGCTACATTCAATCGCATAACCTGCCATATAAACGGCACCCACAGAGTTAAGCCGTTGTTTGAGCAGCTCTGCATCGGCAGCACGTTCTTTAGCAACTTCTATCCATTCTTGTGATGTATTTGGGGGCATTAAATGATCCAATTAAATTATATTGCTTATGGCTGCAACTTTTTTCTCGTTCCGCCGCGAGCAAAGGAATGCATGCATCGACGCGGAGCGTCGTTTGCAGGACGCGGAGCGTCCCAGTATGCATTCCCACGCAGAGCGTGGGAACGAGATAATAACAATAAATTAAATTATTTTTTAACCGCGAACCATTGGTTTTGACTTATCCATTTTTATAAATAATCCCTGTAGTTCCTATTAAAATCACCACCCCCTTCTATGTAAATCCGAATTTCCTTTACCATTTATTACCCCCAATCTCCCCCATTAACCAAAGTTCACCTAAGGAATACTTTTCTAACCACGTTTTCAGTCGTTGCGAATCAAGGCGACGCAAGTGGCTCCCTTCATCATCATGCTCACAAACCAATACCGAGTCAGCTTGTTCAGACAGTGCAGAAACTAAGCCATCCGAATGCGTCGTCACAATCAATTGCGTTCTTTGCGAAGCCTCAATAAGCCTGTCAGCAATGAGGGGTAAAATGTCAGGATGAAGTCCAATTTCGGGTTCTTCAAGGCACAACAATGGTGGTGGCGTTGGATCGAGGAGCAAAGCCATTAAAAATAAATAATGTAAGGTGCCATCGGATAAACGAGGGGCTCCAATGGGCTGATTCAACCCCTTTTCACGGATAAATATTTGCACCGTGCCTCCGTAAATTTTGATACTCAGTTCTTCAGCGTTTTCATAAAATTTTTGAAACTGTTCAAGTATCTGTTGACTACTGAGTTGATATTGTAAATCGTTTAAAACGAGACCAAGGTTACTGCCATCTTCTTCCAGCGGATGTTCTGGTAAATCCGTCTGTTGTGGTTTTCTCAATACGGAATCTTGACCAATGTGCCAGTTGCGATATAAACTGATTTTAGAAAATTTATTTTGGAGAGAGAAAATGGTATCGTAAAAGCTTTTATCAAATGCTAAGTCCTTTGAATTTGACTGGAATCCTTGTGCAATAACGGATTGATCGGGGGCGTTATGATGTACTTTATCTATTTTTAAGCCATGAATAACTTCATTCACTATCTCAAGTCTCTGATTAACGCTCGTAAAACTCAGTTGATAATCGGCATCATCCAGAATGGTCCCAATTTGTGCAATGGGATTCTCATTTTTTCCTTTCCAAAGAAATTCACTTACTCCCCCGCCTTTACGAATGGGGACAAGTAAATTAGTGGGGATGGCTTTCAAAATGCTAAAGGCTTCAATTAGGTTAGATTTACCAGAGCCATTTGGTCCAATTAATACATTTAGCGGTTGCAATTCAATTTCTTCTCTTTCATAAGAGAGAAAATTTTGTAGTTTTAGTTTTTGGATAAGTCTTTTGCCTTTCATTGGGGTTTCCTAAATTTGAGGGCATTGTATGAGTGCGGGATTTCTCGTTCCCACGCTCTGCGTGGGAATGCCTTCATGGACGCTCCGCGTCCTGCACGACGCAGAGCGTCGAGGCATGCATTCCCACGCAGAGCGTGGGAACGATAGATAGACGCTTCACTGATTGATCTGTAACGCCTCGGCAATCAATGTCTGACGTTGTTGACGGTGAATTTCAAAATAGCCCGCCGCTGGTGAAGCAGAAGGAGGTCGTCCAACATATTCTAATTTAAACTCCATAGAATCTCGCATGTACCACCATCCCCCTTGATTTTGTGGCTCTTCTTGTACCCACACAGGCTGTTTTACATGAGGATAACGCCCCAGCACTTCTGCCACCGCGACTTTGGGATAGGGAGAAAGCTGTTCTATGCGAATGATAGCGATATTATCAATGCCATGTTCGATACGGGCTTCTATGAGATCAAAATAAACTTTGCCAGTGCAAAAGAGTAGACGCTCAACTTTTTCGGGATCAATCTCCCCCGTTTCGTCAATCACCGTTTGAAAGCCCCGCTCGGTAAAATCTTCAAAGTGAGATACACACAATTTGTGGCGTAGTAAACTCTTGGGTGTCATAACAATCAATGGTTTACGATAAGCTCTGAGCATCTGCCGTCTTAATAGATGAAAAAATTGCGCGGGTGTACTTGGCACACAGACTTGAATATTATCCTCAGCACACAAGCGCAAATAACGCTCAAGACGCGCCGAAGAATGTTCAGGACCTTGACCATCGTAGCCATGCGGCAAAAACATGACTAAGCCACAATAACGTTGCCATTTTGCCTCAGAAGAAGTG
>LUTY01002663.1 GCA_001640045.1 Candidatus Thiomargarita nelsonii
GGGCAGAGGACTGGTGATGGTCGGCTCATTATCAACAATAGTCAGCACCGCAGTGTCAGGGTCGCCGATGCTTGCACCACCGGTGACATTTCCTAAACTCACGATCAACTGCTCATCAGCTTCTCTGTCTTTATCATCAATGATGTCTACCGTGAAAGTCTTGTCAGTGGCATCGTCATCGGCCCAGTTCAGAGTCCCAGAGGCCTCGGTGTAGTCGCTGCCAGCCGTTGCCGTGTCGTCGGAAGTGGTATAATCCACTGAGACTACTCCGTCACTTCCATCGGTGCGGGTGACAGTGATGGTGATTGAACCGCCATCCTCATTGACACTGTCACTGGCCGCAGAAAATTGTAAAACCCCAGGATCAGCAGCGTCAGATACATATAAAATGACAAGTTGATTGTCACCATCCGCCACATAAACGTAGTTGCCGTCTACAGCCACTCTCCTAGCAGAGCCAAAGGTGTCATAGCTGCCCGCTAAAGTCGGCGCGGTGGGGGTCGTTATGTCTATGATTTGTAAACCATTATCAAAATCCGCCACATAAGCGTAGTTGCCGTCTACAGCCACGCCCAAAGCCACGCCAGAAGTGTCATAGCTGCCCGCCAAAGTCGGCGCGGTGGGGGTCCTTATGTCTATGATTTGTAATCCACTCTCGCTAGTCGCCACATAAGCGTAGTTGCCGTCTACAGCCACGACCCAAGCAGAGTCATAAGTGTTATAGCTGCCCGCCAAAGTCGGCGCGGCGGATGGAAAGCGTTGCCAGAATCTGACATTTTTGATATGGAATACTGGGAATTGGAACAAGCTAAACTAGGGGGCAGTTCTCCGATTTTTCAAGGCAAGATCGCATTAGTCACGGGTGCAGCCAGTGGCATTGGACATGCCTGTGTAGAAACCTTACATGCCCAAGGGGCTGCGGTTGTGGCAGTGGATTCAAATCCAGCGATCACGACGCGCTTTGATAAAAAAGAAATTTTGGGCGTGGTGTGTGATGTCACGCTTGATGAGAGTATTCAAGCGGCGGTTGAAACGGGCATTCGCCATTTTGGTGGCTTAGATATTTTAATCAGTAATGCTGGGAATTTTCCCGCCAGTGAAAAGATTGCTGAAATGAATCCAAAAAATTGGGATGAGAGTCTGGCACTGAATTTAACCAGCCATCAGCGGCTATTAAAAGCCTGTACGCCCTATTTGGCGATGGGCATTGATGCGGCAGTGATTATGATGGCATCCAAAAATGTACCCGCACCAGGACCAGGGGCTTCGGCTTATTCTGTTGCCAAGGCGGGGCAAACTCAATTGGCGCGTGTGGCGGCGTTAGAATTGGGTGGTTTAGGGATACGGGTTAATGTTATTCATCCTAATGCGGTTTTTGATACCGCACTTTGGACAAACGAGGTGTTGGAAAAACGGGCTAAACATTATGGTATGACTGTAGAAGAGTATAAAACGAATAATATCTTAAAAACCGAAGTGACTTCAAAAGATGTTGCTGCACTGGCTTGTGCGATGGCAGGACCGATTTTTGCTAAGACGACTGGTGCTCAGATGCCTATTGATGGGGGGAATGAGAGAGTTTTGTAGGAGTGATGTGCAAGGTACGCCTTGCACTCCTGAGCATCAGTGAGCTGCAACAAACTCTCCAATCGCCGTACAAACCACTTTTCGCTCCTGTCTTGGTCCATCAAATTCGCAGAAAAAAACGCCTTGCCAAGTGGATAAACCTAATTCCCCATTAATAATGGGAATCGTTTCGGAGGGACCAACGAGCCCTGCTTTGAGATGGGCATCACCGTTACCATCTTGTTGATCATGCAGCCAGATGCCGCGTGGGATGAGTTTTTGCAAAAGATGCACAACATCACGGGGTACGCTGCTATCCCAATTTTCTTGGATCATAATAGCAGCAGTCGCTCCTTGTGCGTAAACGGACAAGAGTCCGTTTTGGATATTCAGGTTTTTAGCAAGCTGTGTAATTTGTGAGGTGATGTCTAGCAATTCTTCTCGTTGTGACGTGCGTAGGACTCCTCGTACTAGCTTCCAGCGAAACTTTTCATAAAAATCGCTCGGTGAATATCACCTAAACTGATCATCCCTACCAGTTTTTCCCCATCTGCAACTGGAATACGCCGAAAATTGTGTCTTGCCATGACTGATACCGCCTTTAAAATGGGTATATCAGGACTCACAGAGATAGGTTTCAGAGTCATCAGATCGGCGACTTTCAGCGGCAGGACTTTTTTGTAATCGCTTTCCATGCCTTCAAAGTCGAGGCTCGACATGCCTCCCATAACCTCTTTAATATCTGGAAATAGATAACCCAAAATGTCCCGCTCAGCGAGAATTCCAACCAGTTTGTCATCACCTTCAACTACGGGTAAACCGCTAAAACGATTAAGACACATGAGAGAGGCGACTT
>LUTY01002664.1 GCA_001640045.1 Candidatus Thiomargarita nelsonii
CAACTCAGGTTTGTATAAACAAGTCAGTGCCGCGAATGGTAGCCGCACACCGGTGGGCGCCATGATTGCCAACTATGATTTTGGCCCGAAAGCACCTGATATTAAACTGCTACAAAATGTGGCGAATGTAGGCGCAATCGCATCAGCACCGTTTATTGCCGCAGCGGGACCCCAATTTTTGAGTGGTGAAGACTTGCCTCATCTCAACAAAATTTTTGAAGGCTCTCAATACCGCAAATGGCAATCGTTTCGAGACTCCGAAGATGCCCGTTATGTGGGCTTAACCATACCACGTTTTCTCTTGCGCTTGCCTTATAATCCAGAATCGAAACCGGTGAAAGCCTTTAACTATGAAGAAAAGGTCCGAGCGTCTCACGACTATCTGTGGGGCAATACCGCTTATGCCTTTGCCACCCGTTTGACAGACAGCTTTGCCAAATACCGTTGGTGTACCATTGACAACGGAGCGGTGGAAGATTTGCCCCTTCATCAATATGAAACCAAAACCGGAGAAATTAAAACCCAAATCCCAACAGAAGTATTAATCTCGGAACAGCGCGAATATGAACTAGCAGAACAAGGGTTTATTCCCCTAACTATGCGTAATAAGGATAGCGCGGTCTTTTACTCTGCCAATTCAGTGCAAAAACCCAAATTTTTTGGCACCAGCCAGGAAGGCAAAGAATCTGAAATCAACTACAAGTTAGGCACCCAATTGCCCTACATGTTTATCATCAATCGCCTAACACACTATATAGCTAAAATGCTGCAACGCGAAAAAATTGAGAGCGAGAAGGAACGCGCTGATTTAGAAATCAGACTGAATCAATGGATAGGGCAATATGTGAGTGATGCTCGTTCTCATAAACAACCGTTAAAAGCGGCTAAAATCTTGGTTGAAGAGGTAGAACCCAGTTTGTATCGAATTCATATCAAGGTGCGTCCGAATTTGAAACAAAAGGATTTTACCTTCTCATTAGAATATCAATTCTAGGGAAATATTGCTAGGCGTCCAAGATTTATCTTGGACGCCTATAATTTGGGCTTAGAATGTGTTCGCAGCAATTGAGCTAAATCAAGCAAGAAAGTCAGCATACAATCTGCTGCAATGCGTTTATTACCGTCAATAAAAGCGTGGTTTTTTGCCAGTGAAATACAATATTGTGCGGCAGTTTCATAAAGCTCATTAGTGTAAGTGAGTTCTGCTTGCCCCATTGCAGATTCCAATTGATAGGAGTCCAAGATTTATCTTGGACGTCCAAACAGCCTTCCGCAGGATTTGCTAACTTACTTTATTATATTTCCTAATACACCTATAAAAAATATTTAAACCAATTTTCACAAAAAGCGTGAGGGTTTGAAGGTTTGAATTTAAAAGGTACCCCGCGATACTAAATTAACTGAAAAAATACTTGTAATGAGCAAAAAAAGTCCGTATTATGCGTCGTATCAAAATCAGAGAGAAAGGTTATGATTTCTAAAATCACATTGGAAAATTTTTTTAGCTTCAAATATCCGACAACTATAGAACTTAATCCTGATATTAATATTCTCGTGGGAATTAATGGCAGTGGAAAATCAAATTTTCTTAAAGCGATATACTTGCTTGCCGAGAGTATTGTCGGAAAAGGATTCGAGACCGTTTTTTTAAAAGAGTGGAGTGGGTTTAATTCCGTTATAAATTTCAGTCAACAAGAAAAAGACTATATAAAACTGTCGTTTGAGTTTAATAAAAAGCTTATAAAAAAAGAAGGATACCAATTTCCTAACAATCCGATTTATGAGATATGCATCTTTCAGTCTGGTGCGACTTCATATTATTTGAAAGAAAAATTGTATTCCAAAAGTCATGACGAAAAGGATTTTATCTATATGGAAATGGACAATGCTCAAGGTATTATTTCTACACGAGAAGGCGGAAAAGTGGGTATCCAAAGATACCCGCAAGAAAATAGTCAGATCAATTTCAGAACAACGGAGCCTGTTTTGAGACAAATTTCCGATCCTGACAGATTTTATCCCCTATTTACCTTAAAAAGAGCACTAGAGGCGCTTTCTGTTTATTATTATTTTGATACATCTATTAACAGTTCAATCAGACAAGCTTCCAGTTATGGTACTGAGACAAAATTGTTACCAGATGGTCAAAATTTTATGACTATTCTTAATAACATAAAAAACAACCACCCTCTAAATTATGAGGAAATAGAAGACGCTATAAAAAAAATTAATCCTTATTTTAAAGACATCAATTTTGCTTTTCTCGGTTCAAAATTATATTTGGTACTCCGTGAAAAATATCTCTCTCGTTCCGTTTCTATTGAGCATATCTCAGATGGAACTCTCCATTATTTGCTTTTATTATCAATATTATTTAACCCTGAACGAGGTAATCAAGTATGCCTTGATGAGCCAGAAACAA
>LUTY01002665.1 GCA_001640045.1 Candidatus Thiomargarita nelsonii
TAAAAGTATTGATAACTGTTTACCTGAGTGTTGTCACACACAGCAAAGCGAAAGCACTCAGTTTAAGTCTTGACTTGATGGTTCGGGGTATATTCAACTTTTTTGATAACTGGTTAAAATAGCAATCGAGGTGCTAATAAATGAGAGCCAGCCTAACGGGTGCGTCCTACGCACCATCAATCCATACACCATGATTTAAAAGGTGCGTGGGACGCACCCTACGCTTCACTGGTGGGTTTAGCTTCGCTGACTTCGTATCGCTACCGCTCTACCCACCCTACATTTAACCCAGGCTACGCTCGCTGAAGAACTCCTGTTTCAAAAGATAGAGAAGCCAAAATGACTGTCATTGTTGACACGGGTGCGCTGTTTGCGTTGTACGATAAGGATGATGTAAATTGACTATTTACTGTGTAAATTTTTAGGTGTTCAGGCGGAAGTGGACTTTTTAGAAGAACTTATTGATGGTACTTACACCTTACATAGACTGGACACCCAAGATTTCAGGCGTTGTCAAGAAATTATTTCACAATATCGAGATTTCAACTTGGGATTTGCAGATGCCTCCGTGATGGCAACAGCGGAAAGATTGAATGTCTATCATATTCTCACCATAGATGAGAGAGACTTCCGTGCGTCTTAAAAAGCCTTTGGTGATTTTACCTGCATATGTCCAACATTGACGCGGTGCGTTGGCAAGCGAAAAGTGGCAACCCTGTCAATTGAGCGAATTTAGGGACTAGGAAAAAAATAATCTACCCGAAATTCTTTAGGAGTCTAGGTGAAAGCCGGTAATTTTTCGATTCAGGGCTACCGGCTTTCAGCGAGACTCCGGGATATTATTTTTGTCGTGCGTCCCTTAAGTACCAAGAATTCCGATGTTTTGACGATTTCTCAACCAAGAGAATCGGGTAGCAGGGCGGAGTTTAATGACTTTGTTCATGCTTAAAAATGAATTCAGAAACCCGAGTTAGGACAATGATAAATATTAAATTCACTCACTTTTTATTTTGGATTGGTGTACTTTTTACCGTTTTTTCTTGTTCATCTATAACGCCGTTACCAACTCAGGAAACTGTCAAAATATATTATGAAGAAAAAGGTGAAGGAGAACCCATCCTTTTAATTCATGGATTCGGTGCCAGTACATATTCATGGCGGCATTTGATCTCAAAATTATCTAGCACATATAAGGTAATCGCAATAGATTTGAAAGGCTTTGGTAAATCAGAGAAACCTCTTGACGAGCGTTATTCTATTCATGATCAAGCCCGTATCGTTGTTGATTTTATTGAAAAAAAGGATTTAAAGAATCTAACAATTATTGGACATTCATACGGTGGGGGAGTGACTTTAGCAACGACGTTACGCATGCAAGAAAGGTTTCCCAATCGTCTAAAAAGAATCGTTCTGATAGATAGCATTGCTTATGAACAAAAATTGCCGCTATTTGTCAATATCCTACGCGCTCCTTTACTTGGACAGTTAGGAACTACAGTTTTACCACCGGAAGTACAGACTCGATCAATCCTAAAATTGGCCTATTTTGATGATGATAAAATACTTGATGAAGCTGTTTCAGTCTATGCAGAACCTCTACGGAAAGCGGATGGACGCTACGCTCTTTTAAAGACAGCAGAGCAAATAATACCCGAAAATATAAAGTCGTTTTCCAAACGTTATAAATCAATTTTACTTCCAAGCCTGCTCATCTGGGGGCGTGAAGATGAGATTGTTCCGATAAGTATTGGTGAAAGATTAAGTCAAGCGATACCGAATTCTCGTTTTCGTGTGCTGGAAAACTGTGGTCATATACCCCATGAAGAAATGCCAGAAGAAACAATCCGGATAATAATGGAGTTCTTAACTCGTTAATGAGGATATAATTTTTTTTATTAAAGGAAGCCTTATGAAAAAATTTATTTATGGTATGGTGCTATTATCGTTTTTTTTGTCCGGCTGTTCTTCGGTTCCGGAAATAAATCCGCCGGAGAAGGGATTAGTTGATCTAAAAGATGCCTTGGATCGATTGGTTAAAAATTTTGACCAATATGAAATTGTTCTTGTTTCTCTTGATAAAGGAGAAGAACATCTCAAAATACTGGATGCTTATAGAGGAGGAACGGACATTGTCATCAAATTTAAATATAGGGGAGAAACTGACCTAAAATTGACGAAGTTTGATGAAACCGGTGCCAAAGCTTATGGTACATACCTAATCGATTTACCTTTGCCAATTGGCATATCTAATGTGAAAGTTGAATTGACATTCCAATCCGATGGCACCGCTTACGGAAAATGGAAAAACCTAGGATTTGAATATCCGTTCGATATCCTAAAACTGTAGTATTTATAGCAATGCCATTAAGGAACGTGCATGCAATAACTTCCTCAAGTAAAAGTCAAAACCAGACCTGGCAG
>LUTY01002666.1 GCA_001640045.1 Candidatus Thiomargarita nelsonii
ATCAGTGCATTTAGTTCAACCAGTTGTTTTACCAAGGAAAAATCTCCCGATATTCATGAAAGAGTCATCGCGGCGCAATTAAAGGAGGCTGAAACCGCATTCAGTGCCGTGTGTCAGGCGCACAACATGAGTTGGACAGTGTTACGTCCCACTTTAATTTATGGTTGTGGTATTGACAAAAATGTGACCTTTATTGCCCAATTGATCCGCCGCTTTGGGTTTTTCCCGATATTGGGGCGGGGGACGGGCTTACGTCAACCAGTACACGCAGATGATTTAGCGGCTGCTTGTCTACAAGCCTGCCTCTCTCCGGCTGCCGTGAATAAAGCTTATAATCTGAGTGGGGGAGAAACTCTGACTTATCGTGATATGGTTGAAGCCATTTTTCAGCAATTAGGCAAAAAACCGCGTATCATCTCCATTCCATTACCAGTGTTTAAAATATTGAGTCGTATTATGACTCGGCTGCCAGTCGCTATGATAACGCGAATGAATCAAGATTTGTGTTTTGATCATACCGCTGCCTATCATGATTTTGCTTATTCTCCTAGAACTTTTCGTGATAACGACATGGGCTTTGAACGCCCTATAAATTTATAAGATGATTCTCATTTCACTGACTTTTTTAATATCCGCCTTATTAACGCTGCATTTTAGTCGCCCAAACAGTCTCTTACATATTCTGGATCAGCCCAATGAACGCTCTTTACATACCCAGCCAACGCCTACCACGGGGGGCGTTGCAATCGTTATCGCATTGAGCCTCACAGCTTGGCACATGGCGATGCAAGATTTTTTTTATCTATTTATCAGTCTATTATTAATTTTTATCATCTCATTTATTGATGATTGTCGCCATGTTTCCATCTTATATCGCCTGATGGTACATTTTCTAGCCACTTGCCTGTTGCTATGGCAAGGTGAATTTTGGCTTGCCGATATCATTTTACCTGGCTTGACTTGGACATTGCCACCTTTTTTACAAATCAGCCTTTCATGCCTCTTTGTGATTTGGATGATCAATTTATATAATTTTATGGATGGCATGGACGGATTTGCCGCTGGCATGGCGATTTTTGGTTTTGGCACTCTAGCGATACTAGGCGCAATGGCTGAACATCAATTATTTATGACATTGAATCTCATTATCGCCAGTGCCGTTGCAGGATTTTTACTATTTAACTTTCCCCCCGCCCGCATTTTTATGGGTGATACAGGCGCATCCAGTTTAGGATTTCTAGCAGCCGCCTTGAGCTTATGGGGCAATCGAGAAGGTATTTTTCCACTCTGGATCGCACTACTCCTCTTTTCACCGTTTATTATCGACGCGACTGTGACATTACTACGACGCTTATTACGAGGCGAAAAAATTTGGCTCGCCCATAAATCCCACTATTATCAACGCTTAGTACAAATAGGCTGGGGACATAAACGCACCGTGCTATGGGAATATGTGTTGATGGCAGCGTGTAGCATTTCTGCTTTACTTGCCCCAAGTTTGTCGATTGAGGCTCAATGGACTTTGCTCGTGGGGTGGAGCCTTGTTTATATTATATTGATGTACTTGGTTGGTCAATTAGAGCGAGTTACAAATTTATGAAAGGAGTCCAAGATTTATCTTGGACGTATGGAGGTTCAAATGAAAAAGCATTATTTACTTTCTCTATCAATCCTCCTTATTCTCTTGTCCGCTTGCCAACATGTAAAAAATGAACCCGTCGTCAAGCAGCAATCCACTAAACCATCCATCGTGAATACTGATGCTGAAATGGCGAAAATAAAAGCGAAGGTAGAGCAACTTCGTTTAGCAATGAAAAGACGCGCCGAAGAAGATGCGAGACAACAGGCTGAAATAGAACGCTTAAAAAGAGAATTGGAAGCTGAACGTCAGGCACTAGCCGCTGAAATGGCGAAACAAAAAGCTAAGCCATCTTTAAAAACTCAGAAACCCAGTCAGCGCAAATTCTTCAGAGATCGTTTAAAAGAGGGTAGTTTAGGCCCAGAAATGGTTTGGATACCAGCAGGGCAGTTTGAAATGGGGGACCTTCAGGGTGATGGTACCTCATCAGAAAAGCCCGTTCATCGGGTATTTGTTAAACGCTTTGCTATAGGACGCTATGAAGTCACATTTGCAGAGTATGACCGTTTTGCGAAAGCGACGGCTAGAAATAAACCCAATGATTGGGGCTGGGGGCGCAAAAAGCGCCCAGTAATTAATATCACTTGGGATGATGCGGTGGCTTATACAAAATGGCTCAGTGAGCAAACTGGTAAACCATATCGTTTACCAAGCGAAGCTGAATGGGAATATGCGGCGCGTGCTGGCACCAAAACCAAGTATTGGTGGGGAAATGATATTGGCTCAAATAGGGCTAACTGTTGGAACAGCGATAGTCAATGGAGTGGTAACCAAACGGCAC
>LUTY01002667.1 GCA_001640045.1 Candidatus Thiomargarita nelsonii
CACATAAGGGCAACCACAAGGGATTGCCCCTACAATATTTATTTGCATGTAGGGGCAATCCCTTGTGGTTGCCCTTGGTATATCTTGGACGTCTTGGACTCCTTGAAACCTAGCTAAACATATCACTCGTGATATTATTATACCAGCTAGAGGCATAAGCCGCTTCACTTTGTCTGTATTCAAGCGAGGCATCTAAAGGAGAAGAGCCACTTGCGCCTTCAGTCGCTTGAATTTGGCCGTCTTTTAAACGGTATATAGCGGCTACAGAAATAGCAAAATCTTCTCCGATAAGACTATAGCAACTATTGACAAAAGAAGGCTCAACCATCCCCCCCCCTTCCAATGCTGATATGACGGCTTGTGCACAGACTTTGGCTTGAGAATTAGCAGAGTAAGCCGATTTAGGCATTGCACCAGCAAGACAAGAATCGCCAATCACATGAATATCCTTCTGCAACCTGGATTCAAATGTCTCTTGATTGACTGGACACCAACCATTGTCATCTGCTAAGCCGCTTTCAATGGCAATTCGACCCGCTTTCTGAACTGGAATGATATTTATCACATCAGCCTTGTGTTCGTCTTCAAATTCTCCCGCATAAATAGTCATTTCCTCAGCATCAACGGCTACCAATTCCCCTCCCTGATCAGCGGACATCCATTCAATCAAGCTATTATCCGTACCATATCCATAAAGTTTTTTCCAACCTTCAATAAACAAGGGTTGTTTGGCAAACGCTTGGTTGGCATCAAAAATCAACACTTTGGATTGTGGCTTATGTTGTTTCAGATATTGGCGCGGATGAGGTGACTTTTTTGGATATTACCGCCAGTTCGGATGACCGTGATACGATGGTACATGTCGTTGAAGAGGTTGCCAGCGACGTTTTTATCCCTTTAACAGTTGGCGGGGGCATCCGTCAATTGGCTGATATTCGGAAAATGCTCAATGCTGGCGCGGATAAGGTGGCAATTAACACGGCTGCCGTTTTTAATCCCGATTTTGTCGGAGAAGCTAGTAGCCATTTTGGTTCACAGTGCATTGTCGTCGCCATTGATGCTAAGCAAGTCAGTCAAGAGGGTGAAGCACTACGTTGGGAAATTTTCACACACGGAGGGCGGAAGCCGACGGGACTTGATGCGGTAGAGTGGGCTAAAAAAATGGTCGATTTGGGGGCGGGAGAAATATTGCTGACAAGTATGGATCGAGATGGGACACGCAATGGATTTGATTTGGCGTTGACACGTACCATCAGTGAGGCGGTGACTGTCCCCGTGATTGCTTCTGGTGGCGTGGGGACGTTGGAACATCTTGCTGAGGGTGTACTTGAAGGCAAGGCGGATGCGGTGCTGGCAGCGAGTATTTTTCATTTTGGAGAATATACCATTGCTGAGGCAAAACAACAGATGGCAGCGCAGGGGATTGAGGTGCGATTGTAATTTATCAGGAGAGTGCAAGGTACGCCTTGCACGCCTGCCATAATTTATTGTTTATCTGATAACGCCCCTGGTGTTAAATTCAATATAGTCGCTTGAAAAGTTTTTGGAAATGAGATTGAGTACAACGAATTAAGAAATAAACGAATAAATCTAAAAAAAACTTGGGTTTATTCGTTTATTTCCTAATTCGCTGTACTCAGGCTTAACCTGTCCAATGTTGAATTTGGTATCCCAATTTGCAAAATAGATGACTATGAACTCGATGCTCAAGTTTTTCGTCGCGGTGGTGAGTACAACCAAAATTATTCATCCTTTCGCGTCAACAACACATGCCCATAACCCCGATTATAACCCCGATGTTCGCTTTGAAAACCCAATGACCAAAAAAATCCATCCGGATGAGAGGTTGATGAACAATACCAATTGGACTGGATATTTTTATGGTTCCCACGCTGGCGCGTCCAGACAGCATTCCTTTGCGGAGCAAAGGAACGAGATAATATTTACCTCAACGGCTTTGACCACTACATCAAACAACAACTAAAAATCACCCACTACATTCGCTACGTCGATGATTTTGCCTTATTTTCAGACGACTACTCACAACTAAAAACCGCCAGACTCAAGCTAGAAAAATACTTAAGCAAATTAAGACTAAAAATTCATCCAATCAAAAGCCAACTATTCCAAACCAAATATGGCGCCAATTTTCTAGGATTTCGTATCCTACCCGATAAAACCATGAGAAATACACTCATTTGTACAGTAGGTACAAGTTTATTTGAATCCAACTTGAAACGATTACTAGACACTGCGGGACAAGCGCCAAGGCGCGAGATTCTGGATTCCTTTGCCAGACGAATCACCGGCTAAATTGGCAATGGCAGCCGATAGACTTAACCAAAAGTATCGTTAATAAGGCAACTTCCAAAAATAAATATACCACATAAGGGCAACCACAAGGGATTGCCCCTACAAT
>LUTY01002668.1 GCA_001640045.1 Candidatus Thiomargarita nelsonii
CGAACAATTGATGGCAAATATCACTGACGATGTGGAACTGGATAAATTGCTCGCGGCTGCTGTTCAATCTCAAAGCATAGCAGATTTTCAATCTATTGTGGAACGAGCTGATAAAACGTAGGACTACCAAGAAATCCTATTTTTTCAAAAAATAGGATTTCTCCCACCAAGCCGTCCAAACTAAAGTTTGGACTCCTCTAAACCATGCAAATCACCACACTTAATCAAGATATCGACACCTTACTCAAAGGCTGGCCACAAAATGAAGCCACCTCTGCCCAACAAGCGCGTTGGCCAACAAATCTCCAACCTCAGCAATTGGGGAACGACGCGCCAGACTGTCTGCGCCTCCTTGCCGAGGACGGCTCCGATGGTGAGCCAGTCTTCAAGAATAACGACCATCGCTGGCCGGCGGATCGTGACTTAATCCGCTTGGGTTGCTTTTTCCACTTGGAATTGGAGCGCACTTTAGCAATGGCACTCAAAGCCCAATGGGAGCCTTTTTTTGAAAAAGAGAGCCGTATCGACAACTTAACAGCCTTCCCCGATGAAGCCAAGCAACTCTCACTCGAATTTAATCCTGGCTATGGGCGTTGTGCCGATGCCGATGCCCTTTATGATCTATTTGAAGAACATAGCCACTACGCGAGCGAGGCTGGCTATGATCGCGACAAGTTCAAAACGCTCATCCATCAAACAATCATGGCACACGGCCATTTGTTCGGCATTCGCAGCTTAGAATTGGATGCCTTTGTCGCGGAGCGGCGCAAAGAACAAGCCTTAGTCAAAGATGCCTCTCAATCGGAGCAAGATGAATTCTGGCGAGCCAAACTGATGTGGCTTGAACAGCGCAGAATCCTAGAACAGTGGCTACTTGAACTGGAAAACCAACGCTTGAAAAATGCCAATATCCAACAAAAATGGATGGCGACTTTTGGTGAACTCTACTTTAAAGTGATGGAAGCCCAGTACCAGGTTTTATCACTACAACGCCGTATTCAGTTTAAGCAGACTGATCCCGGCTTAAGCCAAGAAGATTTAGACCAATTAGAACAACAAGCCATAGCAGAAGAACGGGCAATACTGGCGCATCTCCAACAAGAGATTGCTTTCGCCAAACTTTTGCAAATATTCGGCCCCAACGGACTCCCCGTGGGACCAAAAGAACGTTCAGAATACGAGCAGGAATGTAAACGGGTACTGTTCAAGATTCACGCAAAAACTCATCCAGACAGACTCCCAGAGGGATTTACTGAGCAACAAAAACAGGCACTGTTGGCGCATTTCAACGCCGCCCGCCAAATCAATCGGGAGGAAATCGGCCTAGATCGTCGCGCCTTGGACAAATTATACGATATTCTGGCTCAAGTAGAAGCACTCTGGGAGAGTATGGGCGTTGATATTGATACACGTCTCGTTATTCGTGGTGAAACGCTCCAAGAACAAATGGCTTGGTTGCAAACTGAGAACACCCGTTTGGAAGGGGAAGTGGAAGAGCTGCGTAATGAATTAACCGTATTGAGTGAAGACCAAGATATACAAGAAAAGCTTTATTCCCTTGCCTCAGAAGACGGCATTGCACAAATGAAGGATAATATGAAAGCAAAATTGACGACATCTCAAGCACAAATCAGCGAACTGGAAGCCGAATTGGCTGCCCTGTTTCGCTAGGAGACCGCCTGATGAAGACTTTGGCTCAATTACGTCAAATGGCTGTGGAATATTTTCCACACCTAAAAAATGATTTAGTGCCTATGCTCATGGCTTGGTGCCGCTCAAAGGACGAGGATTTATCTGCCCTGCTACAACCGCTCAGCTTGGCTGCTTTTGCTAAAGCACTGGAACCCTTTTTAAAACACACAACTGATGCTGATCGCGCCCTGCTACTGGAGTGCATTGGCACCCCCGCCGGGGAACCGGCCACTGGTTTTCATCTCTTGGTGACAATCTGCGCCCACCCAGAACACCGAGTACACCGCGCCTTGGTGACAATCGGGCTGGATTGTACTGCATTGAGCAAGCAGACCATTCAACGGCCTACCACGACCTTTGCCAGCGTCGGCTTGGCGGTGGACGAAGACAGCCATTCCTCTCTGCTGCGTTATGGTCGGTTTGGCGATACAACCCCAAATTCTTATAATTATAACGAGACAATAGCACACAATCCGCTCCTGTCGGACAAGACTTGATGGGACTCAGAATAGTGGTTTGTACCGTCACCGGCAAAGTGCTACCGCGAGGGCTTTGGAGCATTCAAATTGTCCTGTAGCAACTTAACGCCTTTGCTGGGGTTATCAAATTTAATTTGCAGATCATCTAATAAGCTTTGATCAGGCGTGAGTACCCATAATTCCGGGGGCTGGTTAAGAAAATATTTTGGCAAAGCAT
>LUTY01002669.1 GCA_001640045.1 Candidatus Thiomargarita nelsonii
TTGAAACCCCGATAATCCCGATGGGGTAAAGCTTTTAATCACTTTGTCTAAGGGGTTAGCCTCTGGAAATAAGGTATTGTCATCAATGTGAATTTCTAGGTTGAAAATGTTTGGAAAGGTATTTTTTCCAAGCATTTCGTTTTTTATATCCGAATAATGAATGGTATGAGAATAATTTTTAGGTGCTAATGCGGTTTTGGAAAACTGTAAATCGCCATAAACATGCTGTAAAAAGGGTAACAAGTCAAAATCATTGGCAGAGCCGGCTTGTTTTTCCAATATTTTTCGATCCTGCCCTTCTGGAATTAATTGTTCAAAAACATTGAACAGTTTTTCGCTATGAAGGATTTCCTCCGTTAATGCCATTTGGGGAGAGATAGGCGATGCTGTCGCTAGATAGTTAGTGTCGTAGGTTAAACTATATTGTCCCTTTTCAAAATTGAGATAAGCAACGAGTTGATTTTTTTTATAAACAAATAAAAAATTCTCAAAATAAATTTTGGGATTCATAAGTTTATATCGCCCTGGCATAAAATCGGCGATCCGTCCCGCTTTTTTGAAATCGCGTAGAGATTGTTGCACTATTGCTTGATTGAGATTCAAGGCGGCGGCAATTTCAGCAGCACTTATCTCTTGCTGATTATTTTCAAGGAAAAATTTTAGTATTTTTAGTTTGATTTGATTCATAGTTCTATAGTCTTTCAGTTTTGAGGAGTCGGCCTCCGGTTTGGATGTCCAAGAAAAATGATGATCCTAGTACACTGTCAAGATGCTTTTGTCGGGTAATGTAGGGTGCGTCCTACGCACCAATGATGCCACAAAAGGTGCGTGGGACGCACCCTACTTATAAGCAAGTTTTCAAGCAGTGGGTGCCAGATCAACATAATTTCCTTCACTCCAAACCCCCAATGGATAAAAACAACTATTCTGCCATTCTCCAAATACCGTTATAGCATTGCCGCCGCTTACTGCCAATAAATCCCATAAACGCTTAAAATGAGAAATAATAGGTAAATGATGTTGACTCGTATCCGTCAGCCACCATGTCTCATTTGCCTGAGTCGGTGTCACATTTTCTAAAATCATTGGAAATCGCTCTATCCAAGGCAGTTGACTGAGGGCATTTTTATAGCTTGCAAAAGCGGCTTGCAAGCTAGCGGCTCCTTTTAGGCTAGTGATTGATGAAGTCTCATAACGCGCTTTGACGACGGCTCTGAGTGGATAAGCCGACGGATAAAAAGAGAGTTCGGCGGCTCGAAGGGTGCCGGTTATCCATCCATAATCTAATGAGTGGCGGGATTGGGGATGTGCAAAGTTGAGCAAGAGTGCTATTTTGCCCGTCTTCGCGCTTTGTAGCCAAATACGTTGTGTCAATAATTGCCCAATTTCATCACTGTCGATATATTGCCCCAAAACTAGCCAATTGTCACGAATTGCGGCTTGTTGCAAAACGGTTTCTTTAGTTTGCGTCCAACCAATTAAGCCGCGAATATCATGTTGTAAATCAGACGGTAAGCTGTCCAGCCGTTGATAACTTTCCACTAGCAAATGTAATCGCGCTACGGCTTCCAAAAGTTCACTCGCCCAATTTTGCCCACTTTGTCTGATACCTGCTAATTCTTTGAGACGATTAGCAAGCCCCGGTGCTTGCGCGTCCACCATTCGCGCCGCGATGTCTTCAAAAAAGCTATAAGGTTTGTCTTGTAAATCCCCTAAACCATTGCGTACTAAATCCCGTAACCACAGTGATAGTTCTTCTAAACCGGCTTCTACTTTTTCCTCACGTTTGGCGGTGCGTTTAAGTTGGGCGGCGGTATCAACCGGTTTATTCGCTTTTTCGGCTTTTTTGGCTTGGCGTTTAGCACGTCCTTCTAGCCATTCTGCCACCCAAGGCGGCGGTTCTGTTGATTTAAAGGCGTTGTGCGATTGTACATATAATAAAAACAGTGCTAAGGCATGTTTACAGGGAAATTTGTGACTTGGGCAGGAACATTTAAATGCGGGTTCCTCCAAAGCAATGCGCGTTTGATAAGGTTTAGAGCCGCTACCTTGACATTCTCCCCAAATAGCGGCTTCGTTATAAGCCAATAGGGGCCATTTATTGAGTTTCAATAATTTTTGTGCTGCTTTGTTTGAGGCGGCATCTGGGGCTAATGCTTGTACTTGTTCGGTTGTCCACATATTAAGTTAGCCTCCTCGCGCTAATACAATTTCTTGTTCAGCAGCCCATTGATTAATATCCGCTTTTTGCAAAGCGGCCGCCATTAAATCTGGAAACTGGTCCGGCGTGCAAGCAAAGGTGGGAATGCTTAAACCAGCAAATGTTTGGGCAAGGTGGTGATCATAGCAAGGGGCTCCTTCATCATTCAAGGCTAATAAGGTGATCAGTTGTACGCCTGAATGAAC
>LUTY01002670.1 GCA_001640045.1 Candidatus Thiomargarita nelsonii
ATCTGAGCCAATGAGTTTTCAGCTAACTGGGGCAAAACCAAAATAAGAGCCTAACATCCCATTGCCCGCCGCTGGTCGAAATGACAATTAATATAATACAACGGATTTTTGGTCTAAACGGATTGGCTCCTTAGCTGTCAATAAACTAATCCGTTTATTCCCCAAATCCGTTGTACTATTTTTTTTTACCCCCCACCAATAGCACGTACAATTTCTACCCTATCTCCCGCTGATAAAATATGACTGTCAAATTGACTGCGCGGCACAATCTCCAAATTGATCTCGACAGCTAACCTTTTGTTTTCTAAATCTAATTGTTTTATAAACAAGGCAATATTCAGGCCATCCTCAACTTGTTGCGAGTTACCGTTTAAAAAAATTTCCATTATTTTTTTCCCTGTTTTGTTTGACTATTAAAAAAATTTTCTCTATAATCTTATCCGCTCTCATCCAGCGGGTGTAGTTCAATGGTAGAACATCAGCTTCCCAAGCTGATAGCGTGGGTTCGATTCCCATCACCCGCTCCACTCACCATGATCTCAATTTACAATTAAAATATTGTGGTGTCTATTATTTATTATTGCCTCCCCCTACTATACTGTCAGCTTATCCTAGAAAAACGACCTTATGTCGGATAGATTTGTTCTATGCACCCATCAAACCGTCAAAATTGTTCTCTCAACCCATTGAAGCCTGCTCCAGTGCTCCCATTGTGATGGACTACTCCCTAAAAATTAGACCTCCAAACTAAAGTTTGGACTCCTAATATATAACTGATAACTGATAACTGATAAAATGGAGCCAATGATGAACATAGCGCCATTTGATTTAAAAAGTATTGAGACAGCATTACAAAAATATTTGTTTGAAACGCCCGATCCAGAAGAAAGTGTTAGAGTTTTATTAGAAAATCCCCAATTGCTAACTGACTTTGTTGATAATTTGTTTGAGTCGCTGATCGAAGAGGCAGAGGAAAATGAAAACCTGGTCAAATTTTATCAGGCACGTCGCCTATTGTTGCAAACGGTTAAAAATTCCATTTCAAAGAAAAATCTTGCCTTGTTACATCTGATTAAACAAATAGAATTAAAAAAGGATAAGCTAGCGAAACGTCCATCAATGGGAAAACCTTTCGAGTTTCAAGATATTTTGGACAAAGTCCAGACATGGTTAGAAGCGCCAACGCGAGAAAAAGGGATTAGCATTTTACAACAAAATCCTGAATTGTTGACGGATCAACCAGAAAGGATGTTTAGTCTTCTCATAGATGAAGCCCAGCAGCATGGTAATGAATTTTTTGTGCGAGTGCTTCGTACTCTCAGCGAATTTTTCCGAGTGATAAGGCTTGAAGTCGGCGCTAATAAAACGGCATCCGAAGATGAACTGAGACAAGCGGTGGAGTACGCACTTGAGCATACTGATTTTTCAGTGTTTGTCGAGGGCAAGCAACCCGCTATTTTTATTGCTTAAACAGGATGTCCAAGATAAATCTTGGACTCCGACAATAATTGGAGTTATTTATGCGTTTGATAAAAATATTTATTTTTATGATTGTACCCTTAACTGGATGGGGGGCTAATCTTCACTATATCCTTGATGTCACAATAGAGCCTCAAAACCAGACATTGATTGGCGTTGTTCATATCAAAGCGGCTGCCAATCAGACAATGCGTTTAAATGTAGAAAATTTGTCTCAGCTGACAGTGGATGGTAAAGTGCTCAGCACTGATGAAGGGCACATAACGCTAGATGTTCAATCTGCTCAAGAACTTGTCATCCACTACCAGGCACTGTTAAATCAAAAACCGCTGCATTTTGTTGATCAAGACAACGTTTTTTTAACCGGGCACTGGTATCCGCAGCCCGATGTTTTGGCAGAATACGCGCTTTCTGTGACATTACCGAGCGGCTTTATTGCAACATCTGAGGCGGATTCCGTTAAAATTCAGGCGACTGAAACCGCCTCTACTTTTTCTTTTCAATTTAACCATCCATTAGATTCATTAAATTTAGCCGCCTCAAAAAATTACGTTTTGAAAACAGATGCCTATAAAAATATTAGGCTAGAAGCGTATTTTTTTAAAGAGGATGCCCACCTCGCTGATATTTATCTTGAGTACAGCAAAAAGTATTTGGCGATGTATGAAACAATGCTGACTCCCTATCCCTATCAACGATTTGCCATTGTCGAAAATATTCTCCCCACTGGTTTTGGTATGCCAACTTATACCTTATTGGGGCGTGCTGTTGTGCGTTTGCCGTTTATCGTTAAAACGTCGCTAGGGCACGAAATTTTACATGAATGGTTTGGAAATTCAGTCTTTATTGAAGCGGATATGCCATAATCGCCATTATCTGAGCCAATGAGTTTTCAGCTAACTGGGGCAAAACCAAAATAAGAGC
>LUTY01002681.1 GCA_001640045.1 Candidatus Thiomargarita nelsonii
ACTGCTATCGCGTGGCACTCGCAGAAAGTCTTTTTGCCATTCTATTTTTGCCTATCACTATTGGCAGGCATTCTCATTCATGCGGGCATCAATGTTCTCAATGATTACTTTGATCATCTCAATAAAACTGATGAATTCAATAAAACACCACTTACCCCTTTTGCCGGCGGCAGCCGAATGATCCAAAAAGGGATTTTTTCAGCCGCAGAAACTTACCGTTATGGCATGTTATTAGTCATAATGGCGGTGAGCATCGGCTTATTTTTAATTTGGGCACGAGGCTTAACACTCTTATGGATAGGGCTCATAGGCGTATTATCAGGCTATTTTTACTCCGCGCCCCCCTTTTCATTTCAAAGTCGCGGCTTAGGCGAAATACTCGTTGGCTTAAATTTTGGCATATTGGCAGTATTAGGTGCCTACTATGTACAAACACAAACACTGACACTGACAGCCGTCATAGCAGCGTTACCACTTGCCATTTTAGTCACGGCGATTTTATATATCAATGAATTTCCAGACTATGCCGCAGACAAAGAAGCTGGTAAAAATACTCTCATCGTCCGCTTAGGAAAAATACGCGCTCGTTCCATTTATACTCTATTAATAGGGCTCAGCTTCATCGTAATCGCATTAGGTGTCATGTACAACAGCTTACCTTTATTTAGCCTTATCAGCTTATTAGCTTTACCATTGGGATGGTTTGCCATCAAAACACTTTATGCGTCTTACGACAAATCCATTGCCTTAATTCCCGCCATCAAAAACACGATTATGCTTCATACTTTGGTGAGTGTGTTGTTAATTTTGGCGTTTGTTATTCCTATTTTCTGATTCAATGCCATATCGTGCCGTGCAGTTTAGAGGAGTCCAAGATTTATCTTGGACAGATAAGATCGTGGGAATAATCGTTTTTTATCCTTTTTTATAAACAATCCTTGTAGTTATTTATGGTTAGTCCCTACAAACCAATGGATGTATTAAAAATAAAGGAGTTACCTAGATAATCACCCCACGCCTAAAAACCATAATAAAAATGCTTTAATCCCTTTACTTGGGAATTTTTTTTTTATTATATCACAAAAAATATGGGTAAAAAAGGGCGATTTTAACTGACCTCCATTGGTTTCTAGGGACTACCAATTAAATTAATGGCCTTGAGCCGTCAAGTGGCTTTCAATTCAGAATTGATATAACGACCAATGGATATGACAGTATGCTTCAGTTACAGTTACAACCACAAACCGAAGAACGAATCAAAAGGATCCTGGCACAGTACCCCGATCCAGAAGTGCTTGCCCAAAATATTATTGCCTATCAAATTGCCGAGTTGAAGAAAGCAAGTCTCAATATTCGACTTGATTTATGGCAATTTGAACAAAAAGATCAGCAATCTACAGAGGCTTTTTATCACCAATTCACAGCGGGAAAACTCGACGATACTGAAGATTTTATCGTATGGGCTGGCATCTACGAAATGTTACAAGACAATGAACGACAATTAGAGACCATAATATGATCGAAGCCTATTTTGCCCAAATTGAAAAAAATATCCAGGATTTTCCCTCAATTCGTTCCTATAGTCTGAGCAAGAAGCTGTATAATGTGAAACAAGGCTTTTTAATCAAACTAAACATAGACTCACAATGAAAAATCACTTGTTCAACAACATCAGCATCCAAAATTTTAAATTCTGATTCAATGCCAAGTTTGGTTGTTTAGTATGCTATCAATGAGTACACCTCGGTTAGGAAATAAACGAATAAATATTTGAGAATGATGGGTTTATTCGTTGTTTTCCTAACCGAGGTGTACTCTGGTTTTTGGAGAGAACTTTTCTGGACAACGATACTCACGATTTAATAGTTGCTAAACTTTTTGCAAATCGAGAAAAAGATATTGAAGATAAAGTGGATATTGAGCCAATCAAAAATGGTGATAGAATTTAATCGAGGAAGAACGTCATCAAATTAATAAGAACTATCTTAAACCAATGACTTAAAATAGGCGTCCTTGATTTAATTCAGACATCCAAACTAAAGTTTGGACTCCTATTTACTAGAGTTACGAGGACAATGATATGAAAATTCAAATACTTATTGAAAGAGTGTTAGCAATACTATTGTTTGGTTTACTGATTTCCAGTGCCAGTGCGGCTGAGTTAACGTTTAGCCCCCAAAACCCGTCTGTCGAGATCGGGGGGAAAATCACTTTATCGGTATCGGGTACAAGCGGCACAGTGCAATGGAGTGCGATCAAGGGAGAACTTTCTGGCACTGGCACGCAAATCACATATTGGGCACCTGATCAGGTAGGCACGGATGTCGTGACGATCCTGGATGGGGCGGACAATACAAAAAGCGTCAAAATCATCATTTTGCCAAAAGGCACGGGAATACCTTCTCAAGAAAATGCAGTGTGGGAAGTCTTTACTGATCGAAGTGAAGTTCGGGCGATTGTTGTGTCAGAAGATGGAAAAACGCTTTGGGTAGGCACGGAGGGTGGCTTAGAGCAACGAGACGCGGCGACAGGTGAACTTGTGCGCGTCAGCACGAGTTTAGATGGCTTGCCAGACAACTGGATTACTGCCTTGTCTTTTGATGGATCGAGCGGCGGGCTATGGATTGGGACAAGATTTGGTGGCCTCGCCTACCGCAGTGCAAGTGGCGATTGGACGGTTTATAACACCGATAACTCTGGCTTGCCATCCAACGATATTTGGGCTTTGTCTATTGATGGGTCGAGCGGCGGGCTGTGGATTGGGACTTTGAATGCTGGCCTCGTTTACCGCAGTATTGGTGACGATTGGACGGTTTATAACCAAGAGAACTCAAGATTGCCAAACAACCGTGTTGAAGTCCTGTCTATTGATTCGAGCGGCGGGCTGTGGATTGGGACTTATGATAGTGGACTCGCATACCGCAGTATTGGTGGCGATTGGACGGTTTATAACACCGATAATTCAGGGTTGCCATACAACTATATTCAGGCCCTATCTATTGATTCGAGCGGCGGGCTGTGGATTGGGACAGATGGTGAGGGCCTCGCCTACCTTCGTGACGGTGACGATTGGACAGTTTATAACATTGAGAACTCAGGGTTGCCATCTAACGCTATTAATGCCCTGTCTTTTGATGGGTCGAGCGGCGGGCTGTGGATTGGGACAAACGACTTGTGGAATATGGATGGGATAGGGGGAGAAGGTGGCCTCGCCTACCGCAGTGTCGGTGGCGATTGGACGGTTTATAACACCGATAATTCAGGGTTGCCAGACAACTGGGTTACAACTCTATTTTTTAATTCGAGCGGCGGGCTGTGGATTGGGACTGATGAAGATGGCCTCGCCTACCTTCGTGATGGTGATGATTGGAGGACTTATAACCCAGGGTTGCCTGAAGACATGGTTAGAGCCCTATCTTTTGATGGGTCGAGCGGTGGGCTGTGGATTGGGGCTTATTTTGGTGGCCTCGCTTACCGCAGTGTCGGTGGAGATTGGACAGTTTATAATACCAAAAATTCGCCGTTGCCATCCAACGATATTTCTACCTTATCTTTGAATGGTGGGCTGTGGATTGGGACTTATAGAGATGGCCTTGTTTATCGCAGTGTCGGTGGCAATTGGACGGTTTATAACACCAATATTTATGCCCTATCTTTTGATTCTAGCGGCGGGCTATGGATTGGGACAGGTAATGGCCTCACCTACCGGAGTGTTCGTGGCAATTGGACGGTTTATAACACCGATAACTCAGGGTTGCCATCCAACAAGATTTATGCCCTATCTTTTGATTCTAGCGGCGGGCTATGGATTGGGACAGGACGTCCAAGATAAATCTGGCCGACTCCTATTTTCTGAATATAGTTTTAATAAAGGAAAGTGGGAAAGGGACTATTATTGTCCCATTTTCTATTATTTTTCAGTCTGATAGACATCAACCCTCGCCGGGGGGAGGTTTTTCCACACAAATTTGTGAGCGACGCGCTTAAAGTGATGTGGCATGAATATCTTTCGTCCACTGAGATCATAAGTAAATTGGATCATTAAACCATTTTTAGGTAGTACTTTATCAATTTGTTTGATAATTCCATGTCCAATAACGGGGGGTATAGAACGAAAGGGTAAACCAGAGACGATGGTGCTCACTCGTTGAGAATCTTTGCCAAGCAAATCACATAAATGTAAGGCATCTCCTTTGAGCACTCGTATTTGGGGACAACGTTGACGTATATAATCTGCAAGGCTCGCTGCTTGCTCTATCGACACTAAACGCTCTGGGGCAATACCATGTTGCAGCAAAGCCTGTGTCACGATACCAGTTCCGCCTCCCAGTTCCACAACCAGTCCCGATTCGGTGAGTGGTACAAAACTGGCTATGGTTCGTGCCAGTTGTTGCGTACTTGACCAACAAGTACCCATCACCCGAGGATTACGCAATGTCTCGCGAGCAAATAACAACCAGGCGGGTGGCTGGGGCTTTTTGCTAATTTGATTGTCACTCAAAACTCCTTCTCTAACTGAAGATACAAATACTCGTGATAGGTTGGCATCACGTACTTTAGCAAAAGATTGATTAAGAAATTCTTTTGTTTTCAAATAATTTTTTTGAATCACTCATTTAGTTCCTTATAAAAACAGTAGACATTATTGAAAATAACTACAAGGATTAGAAATTAAAAAAGATAAATATAAATATTTACAATAAATTAACCAAATGATTTCATTCGATAAGGGGTCTGTTTATAGCTAAACATTGTAGTTTTTTTTTTTTATTTCCAATAATAACTAAAAATGTCAACAAATAACTCAATTTGACGATATTGTAGGAGTCCAAGATTTATCTTGGACAGACGCATTTTTCGCCCAAAATAAATTTTGGACTCCAAAAAAATTAAGTGGCATCCACAACCCTTGTTGTCACATCAATCTGTGGCGGATTCATTAAAGCTTTTTTCACTGCACATTCATTAGTGGCACGAATCAAAGCAGGCGCATATTTCTCTGGAAAGGAGGACGGCAATTCAATTTCAAGGTGTATATTATCAACCCGCTTTTGTTCTTTATTCCAATGATGAGATTGGCGCAATT
>LUTY01002672.1 GCA_001640045.1 Candidatus Thiomargarita nelsonii
AGGCACATTTAGCACAAACGACATTACAGCCTTTACAGCGGCGCGTCATTTCAACCATTACGGGTGCCGAGTTAGTGCCAGATGCCGATTTAAGCTCACTACTCAAAGATCAAATAACTCAGCCAGTTCAGTTCACCCAAGCCCTCAACATCGCGCTGCAAGAGACAGAACTCTTTATTGAAATCGGACCAGGGCAAGTGCTAACGGGACTTGTCCGTAAAATGAGTGATGTGCCAGTCGTCGCACTAGATGCCGCTAGTCCCTCCTTACAAGGCTTGTTAAGTGCGATTGGCGCAGCCTACGTGGTGGGGGCAGCAGTGAAGCGCGAAGTGCTGTTTGCAGATCGCTTCACGCGCCCCTTTTCCTTGGATTGGCAAGCTCAGTTTTTTGTCAACCCCTGTGAATTAGCACCACAGTCCAACGAGACACTCACAGTATCGCCAGTTGATGAAATTCATCCTGTTGATACCTCAGAAGTTTTGGAAGAAGTTTCGGAAACGAAAGAGTTTGATGTGCGAAGAGGTCTTCGCTGCACAGTCGCAAAAAGGGTGGATTTACCAATCAGTGCTATACAGAATAATCACCATCTATTATCTGATTTACATCTCAATTCCATTACGGTTGGTCAAGTCGTCACGGAGATTGGGCGGCAATTCGGTTTAAAAGCGCCAGCTGATCCAACGGCTTATGCGGATGCCACCATAGAACAAATCGCCCAGGCGATAGAAGAACGGATCGCCACAGGTGAAACAGAGTCCACGCCTGCATTACCCGCCGGTATAGATGCCTGGGTACGCCCCTTTTTTCATGGCGACGATTTCTCCATAGTTTCTTGCATATCTGCTAAAATATTTCCAATCGCGCCAGTCGGGACATAATTAATAATAGGTTTGATCACAACCGCCGTGCCATGAACCACCACCTCGGCTGCGCCCTGTGCAGCACCTGCCAGTTCAAACGCCACATTAATAATGGCATTGGCTTTTTGCCGAAATGAGCCGGCGGGAATCCACACAAACGCGCTAGTTCGGCTTCAAGACGCTTAATTTTGTCTTCGGCGGCTTGACGCTCTTTTTTCTCCTCAGTGGCTTGTGTTTGAGCCGCCTCGGCGCGTTGTGCCTCTTTTTGGGCAAATCGTTCTGCCTTCAGACGCGCTCTTTTTTCCTCTTGAGCTTTCCTTTTCTCCTCTTGAGCTTTCCTTTTTTCCTCTTGATAAAAAGGTAAGATAAACTCTTGATAGACCTTATCTTCAGCTAGATTTTTGAGAGAAGGTCTTTGATACAAATCTTTAATCCGAAATTGAAATCCGGGCAACACCTTGGATTTAATCACGCCCCCCGCAACCGGTTTGATGGGCACGTACACTTTCCGTGCATTGAGACGGTAAAACGCGATTTTTTGACTGTCGTGTAGAATATAAAATTCTTTGACACCGACGCTGGCATATTCCTCTTTTTTGGTGACCGTATCCCGTTCTACCTCCTTCTCACTGGAATCTGATAAGGCTTCTATGCACATGTCAAAAACGCCGTCAAAGTTGTAGTCACGAGGATAAAGTGCTACCGGGTTATCATTGAGTATCACTCCTAAATCGGGCCGACGAATTTGGGTTTTATGAGGTAAATCTAAGCGAAATCCTATTTCAAGTCCGGTCGTCTCGGCGATAGGATGAACAGTCAAAAACTGATGCAAGATTTCAACAAACCACGAAAACATTAAATAGTTGACATAATCAGACACCGGTTTTTCCTCCAAAAGGCCATTGTTCCATTCATAAATTATCTCAGACTCACCATAATATTTTTCCCAATATTCGGCTTCCGTCACGCTTAAGCTGGGTTGGGGGCGATCCAGGTTTTTTGGAGATTCTCGTGGAGTGGGTAAAAGGCTCATGTTTTCTCCTTTAGCTAAAAATAGGCGTCCAAGATAAATCTTGGACTCCTAGTATATACTAAATCAATGCTGCTCGATCAATCAAAACTGTCGCTGGCTGTATTTGGCTAATAGGCAGATTTTCTCCACGCCGCCACCGAGCAACCGCTTCCCGCTTAGCCGCGCCAGTCACCAAAAATAACAACTCACGGGTATTGCACAAAGCCGCCTACGCACTGTTCCTCCGCGCACCATTAATCCACAAGTGTAGTTCGCTGGGTTCCAGCACTGGAGCGTTGTAACCAAAAAATTAATCAAGAAAAAAGGTAGGGGCAAAGAAAAAAAAGAAACCAGATAAGTCAATACATAGCGTCTTTGTTGACTGGAAAGGTAGGGAAATCTGACTGACTCACAGTGTTTTTTCTGGACACGTAGCTGATGCAGCACATAATGAAGCGTATCTCTATTATGAAACCTTGAAGGAAAATATATCAAAACCAGATTCTGTCGTTAAAAGTCCTCATAGACGT
>LUTY01002673.1 GCA_001640045.1 Candidatus Thiomargarita nelsonii
ACCTTTTCGCTGGACATTTACTTCGTTACTTCGTTGCAAGGAAAACCATTAACGGCGTGAATATGGTATCTGGATTTCTGCCATCCTGTACTAGTCACCCATTTTATTTTGACTTCTTCAAAACATAAATATGACAGGCACTTCCCAAAAGGTAGCTAAGAATCCTTCTCAATGGGATTGGCAGCATAGAATCCAAAATAGAATACCCACTATAAAACAACCTGTTATGAGAATATTTCTCAATTTGCCATCCGGTCTTTTTAAAAAAGGCATTCCATTCATATCGACTAAACAGGTAAATCTCAGTCAGAGAATTGCCGGTTTCACCCAGTCGAGGCGGAAAAATAGCCTTTTTAATTAATTCTGTCTTTCCTAAGCTCTCTACCTTATTGAGCACAAGGGAATCTAATTCACGATCTTGGTTTGGTTTGGATATTTTATTTCGTAATATTTTGAAAACGCTTGTTATAACGAAGAAATAATGCGTTATATTGGTCCAAAACCGCCAACTGCCACTGGGTAGCACATGAATAACGATTCCATCAGATTTCAATACTCTTTTAATCTCAGCTTGGAACTCTTCCAAATGTGGAATCACCACAAGCACATTGGAACTGAAAATCACATCAAAAGAATTATCAGAAAATGGAATTGTCTTGCCATCATAGTCTAACACAGGCCAAATGCGATCTTCAGAATAATTACTCTCTTTGACATCTATTGCCTCAACAGTATATCCCTGTTGAGTTAACGCTTTTGCCTGCCATCCTGTTCCAGCCCCAATCTCTAATAGCTTGCTACCCGAGGGTTTCTCGGTTTTTATTTCAAGAACGACCCGGTTTAATTCGTCTAGTCTTATTGCTTTAAGATGTTTTAAACTCATGTGATTAACCTAATGATAAATAAGCATTGCAAATATTCAAGAATATAGGCGGCTAGTGCAGGATAGTCCCCTGGCCACTCTTTGCGGAGCAAAGATGAAGGCATGATCTCCGCACAGCGAAGTTACTTCGTATCCCAAACGTCGTGGTGGAACGAGAAAAATACATTACAAACCAAAACTCAAGAGGATATGTAGGTTTTAGGAATCTCATGTAGTCAACTGTCACGCCATATTCAAAAAGTGAGAGCAATAAAACCAGTAATAGCACACATCAACCCCCCCCCTTATTTTTTTGATTATATCGCAACCACACTGTACTTATGACTAGAAACATGAGAGGAATTATAAATTTCAAATATTCCGCCATTATATGGAATTTATAAAGCACCTCTGCCTTCCAAACAAACCAAGCACCAGGCGGATAACTGACAAATGTATGATTTTTTCTATCAGGTAGGGTAGCCGCGATTTCCTCTATGTACTCCTTATCTCCACCTTCTTTGTTATACACTTCACGGTTCAAAGTCTCATCTCTGGCGAGTGCATTGACTCCCATGATATTTCCATACTTATCCACTGGGATGACTTCCATATCTGGATCATACATATGCCAATCATTTTCGTACCACGCCTCCATAACAACATGATTTCCGAGTCCAACATGACGTGCTGGAATATCTGCTTTTAGTGCTAGATGGAGTAAAACATAAGATGATTGATCACATAAGACGGAATGGCCATATCGCAACATCAAATCAGGATCAAGGAGATGAGCGAAGGCAGGATGAATTTTTCCTAATAGATAAAGTAACCAATTACTAAATAATGTGTGTTTTGCCTTATCACCATGTGTAAATCGTTTCTTAACCGTATCGTATAATATACGCATGACATCTTTAGGTGAGAGCATATCAGCACTACTGTCAATTTGCTCCAGTGCCACATCATAGAGACTTTCAAGACTTGGTGTTCTTTCCACTAAAACGGGATCAAATGCTTCCCATTCCCTTACTGGATAGTTATAGTACGAAGTACCGATATCTATTTGTCCGAGTGCCGCGATCAGTAATAACGCAATACTGATAAATAACAAGACACTCCACAGGAATATAATTAATAACTTATTGATCATAATCATAATATAGTTTAGTAGCCATAAATACACTTACCGGCGAAAGCTTAGATTCCTCGTCACATATAGTCGCTCATACTGACGTGTAATGGTTGTCAATGAAAAATTGTCCATCACACGTTTTCGCGCTGCCTCACCGAACTGTTTGCGCTGCTCTGTTCCCATTGCCATTAATGCCATCCACGCTTGTGCCAATGCTTCTGAATCACGGGGGGGAACGACTTTACCCGTTTCGCCAACAATCCATGCAGAATCCCCAACATCCGTCACGACACAAGGTACGCCACATGCCATCGCTTCTCCTACCGTGTTAGGAAAACTTTCAGTATAGGAAGAAGAAGTAGCAATATCCAAAGCGGCTG
>LUTY01002674.1 GCA_001640045.1 Candidatus Thiomargarita nelsonii
CAACTAGGAGTCCAAGATTTATCTTGGGCTTGGGATTTGTTATTGTGCTGGGTGTGTTGATTTGGTTTGGGGATCGATACCAGCCTAAACCTAAATTTGAGTCGCCAACAATTCAGGAGGAATCGCACTACTCATCGAGCGAATCCCAGAATTTTTGGCAAGCCAACAAAAAAGTATTCCAAGATCGTTTAAAAGACGGCAGTTTAGGGCCAGAAATGGTGAGGATACCGGCAGGGCGGTTTCGCATGGGCGATATTCAGGGCGGGGGACATGATGATGAAAAACCGATCCATGAAGTTTCGGTGAGTGCTTTTGCGATGGCTAAATATGAAGTGACGTTTGCTGAATATGATAAATTTGCGGAAGCCACAGGTAGAGAAAAGCCAGATGATGAAGGCTGGGGGCGTGGCAATCGTCCGGTGATTAATGTGTCTTGGCATGATGCTAATGCTTATGCTGAATGGCTCAGTGAACAAACGGGAAAACAATATCGTTTACCGACGGAAGCCCAATGGGAATATGGGGCGCGGGCTGGGACGGAGACTCAGTATTGGTGGGGGAATGAGATTGGCTCTAATCGAGCGAATTGTGATGGTTGTGGTAGCCGTTGGGATGATAAACAAACGGCACCAGTAGGTTCTTTCGCACCGAATCCGTTTGGCTTGTATGATACAGCAGGAAACATATGGGAGTGGACCTGCTCTGAGTATGAAAGTCCATATAGTGGAAAAGAACAGTTTTTTGTAAAAAATATTAATAAAATCAACCGTTTGTCCTTGCGTGGCGGCTCGTGGGGCGGCGACACGGCGTGGATGCGCTCGGCTAACCGCGACGGCAGGGGGCCGGCTAACCGCAGCGACAGGGTGGGCTTGCGGCTCGCCAGGCTATAACCCTTTGTTATTTATCACTTTTACTCTTTGGATTTTTTGATTTTTTGGGTTTTTTGGGTTTTTTGGGTTTTTTTGTTTTTTTTTATTTTTTTCTGGTTTTGGGAACCATTAGGCGAGTGGAATCATAAAAATCGTTTAAAAATGAGAGGTGTAGGGCTCCGCGCAGCGGAGCCCGCGATTTTTTGTTGTAATAACAATTTTATTATAATGGTTATTTGAGGTGAGGGGATAAAGTCATTGAGACAGTCTAGCAGCCTGTCGGATTAATCACATCGAGCAAAAAGTCAAAGTCAAAACCAGACCTGGCAGGTTAAAAACAAAACCTGCCAGGTCAAAACCAAAGTCAAAATCATGGCAGCAATTGCCTTTGACCTGCCAGGTTTGGTTTTAACCTGGCAGGTCTGGATTTTGACTTTGATTAATCCGACAGGCTGCTAGTACAACGGATTACTCCACTTCGTTCCGTTACTTCGTTTCGGGGAGATCACTCCTTGAACGAACAGACTAAATTTTGGAATCTGGCACCGTCACAATCCGTTTATTCCCCATACGAAGTAGTCTCGTAGAGAACTTAAATCCGTTGTACTAAATAGATTTTATAATTATCTAGAAAGAGGTATTTAAGTACTGAACCACAAGTTTTAAGGTATTTTAACCGAGGCATAAATGGGGCAACCACAAGGGATTGCCCCTACAAAATATAATTGGACTGGTAGGGGCAATCCCTTGTGGTTGCCCTTTCCTGCAAAATACCGGAAAATTTGTGGTTCAGTACTTATGATGGAAACTTTAAAACAAACAGCAATCCCAGCGATTTCACAATTGCCCAATACAGCTAATATTGATGACATCATCGTTGTTTTGTACCAGATTAGGCAAGAAAAAGAAGCCGCAACTGAAGCCAAACCCGTTTCATGCTATGACTTAGCCAAAAATACGATTGGGTGACAGCTCAAATTTCTCGTTCCCACGCTCAGCGCACTCTCTTATACACAAGTTTTTTAAGGAGTCCAAGATTTATCTTGGGCACCTCGTCCAAAATAAACTTGTGTATAACGATGAGCGCGAGGCAAAGGAATGCCTGCTAGGACGCGGAGCAAACGGCAACAAAAAATCTTAACGACAGGGATTATTGATTAGCAGGGATAAAGTGCAACTAATTGATAAATAAACGAATTTAATTTAGTAGTCGTTTTTGAGACAAAAACTTTTTATTAAGAGAAATCAATTGATGCAAAAACAGCAACAAACGCCAAAAACCACTTATTTATCAGACTATCAGCCAACTGATTATCGCGTAGATTCGATTGATCTGCATTTTGATTTGCATGAAACCAAAACCATTGTTAAATCAAAGCTGTCAATCCAAAAACTGGGCAATAGCCCTCATACGCCCCCGTTGAAATTAAACGGAGAAGAGTTGCTACTCAAATCCGTGAGCCTCAATGGAAAACAATTATCGTCTACTCAATATGCGTTAAGCGATGAAAGCTTGACTATCCCTGATGTG
>LUTY01002675.1 GCA_001640045.1 Candidatus Thiomargarita nelsonii
CTTTTATACACTAAAGCGGAAATACCTAAAAATGAGGCCGCAGACATGTAATCACCCGAAATGGCTAAGCCATTTTGAAAGCCGGTAATACCCCCACCCGCTGTGTAAAAATCTTTGGCGGTTTTAGTCCGTTTGGCTGCCCAGTAAGTAATACCCAGCGTCGCCGCTACAAAAAGTAAAAACATCACTATAGCAGCGATGTTTAAAGGTTGTTTATCAACAGCGCCTTCAAGCGCACCGGGAACTGCAAATACACCCGTTGCCGCAAACAGGGTGGCAAAAGCACCCCAGATTATAAAATTTCTGCTCACTTTATCTCCGCCTTGATTTGGTTAGTCAATTCATCAAACTCACTATTGGCTCGCCAAACGTAAATACCTGTGAGCACAAATGCACTTAGAATCACGAATATTCCAATGGGAATGCCTATTGTAATAACAGAAGTTGCGCTGATCTTGAGCGCAAATGTTTGAGGAGAAAAGGCAATGACCATAATAAAGGTATAATAAATGATCAACATTATGATCGATAATGTCCAAGCAAAGCGGCTTCTTTTTGAAACCAGATCTTGATACTTGGGATCATTTTTGATCTTGTCTACAAGTGTTTTTTCCATATATAATGCTCCAAATTACCAATAAAATTATGAACTATACTATGAGCCTATTAGACCAAAAAACTTTCATTTCTAATACCCCCCCTTTGATCAACTAAAAGCATCGGCGCTTGAAGCCGTTGTTAATGCAATGGATATTGCTTATTTCAAAAAAGGAGAGCGACTCATTCAAGCCAGCAGTTCACCCGATGTGCTTTATATTATCATAAAAGGCATTGTCCAAGAAATACAAGATGAGCAACTGGTATCAGTCTACGTTTCCCAAGACTCTTTTGATGCGATGTCATTATTGAATGGCAATAATAAAAATGACTATATTGTCAAAGAAGAGCTAATTTGTTATGCCTAAAGCCTTTTATTATTAAAATTTATCTAAACTATTAAATAATATAATTGAACAACCCATATGGCGACGTTCAACCCACCAGCATAATAAGTGGCACTGTTTATGGGTGGTGCGGGCAGCTAAAGCCATTAGACCAATAAAAGAATTTATTGACAAAACGTGAATATAAGTAATTTCTTATAAAAGAAGGATTAAAAAAAAATTTAAAAAAAGGCTTGCATTTTTCTTTTTTTGTGTTATAGAGTCTATAGACTTCCTCAGTCTTTGCCACCACAAATCATTTAGGATGCCTATATCTGGGATGACATCGAAAATCAATCTGATGCACAACTGTTTAGGGAGTGAATTAAATGGAAAAGCTTATTGTCAAAAATTTTGGTGCTATCCGAAATGTAGAGGTACAACTCAAAGATTTAACGGTTTTTATTGGGGAAACGGGCACGGGTAAAAGTACCCTTGCCAAACTGGTCTCTATTTTCAGAAGCACTGACTTTTGGGAGGGAGATATTCGTCATATTGAATTTTTTAAAATAAAATTAGCTTATTATCAAATAGCTAATTTTTTGGAACCAGGAACGATCATTGAGTACCAGTCTGAAATGGGTTTTTATTTTATTTATAATCAGGGAGAAGTTCGTCAAGATTTTTATGATAAGATATTAAAAATAATTCAAAAATTTAGTCATATAAAAGAAGATAATTTTGAAGATAATATTATTGAAGTTAAAATAGAGCTGGTTCGTAGTACTTTTAAAGAAGTTATTTATCTTCCAGCCGAAAGAGGAGTTGTTAGCTTTTTATCTGAAAAATACGCTGCGCTTGAAAGAGATAAGTTGATTGTCAAACGAGGAAGATGTAGATTGTTCTGTCAATCTTATTGACAAGAATATTGGTCTGATCCCAGATAATGAACTGGATAGTGCTTCAGATGAAATTATGGATGTTTTTGATAGCTTAATGAGTGTGTATCGTGAATTTAAGAAAACCAATAATTAATGCATTTGCCTTATGCGTATCTAACAATTGCTAGAAGATATTTGTTTACAGGCATTTGAAGTGATAGATGACCAACAAAATTTACCATGTCGAAAAACCAAATGCCCACAAAAGCCACACTGACTGAAATCAAAGCAGGGTATTTTGACGCAAAAATAGCTTCTGCATTACCAAGTAGGGCTACCCAAACGGTCAATGCCATTAAGTTAAGCCCCCAAATCAGACCTGCCAGGTATCCAAAACCTGGCAGGTCGTTGTAAATTAAAGGAAAAATTAACCTGACAGGTTTTTGACACCTGTCAGGTTTGTCTTAAAGTTAATAAGCCAATGCCACCGCCGATAAATGCGCCACGGGTTGTTAGTTTTGACCAGTACATGGATAAAAATAAGACCGGGAAATTCGCACTGGCTGCAATAGCAAAAGCTAATCCTACCA
>LUTY01002676.1 GCA_001640045.1 Candidatus Thiomargarita nelsonii
AATGTTTTTTTTCTATTTTTCATTTCTTCTCTTTCAAGATACACTTGGAATTGATCAGCTTGATTTTCATTGTCATATTCTATCCAAGCATTTTGTATCAATAAGCCTACTAAAAGGCGTTGTTCATAATTTAACGATACAATGACTGTTACAATGCCTAATAAAGCGATTATCAGTTGGGTACTCGCTGCCACCTTCACATTGACTTTATATTTAATAAAATCAATCATGTGTGGTGAAATCAGTATGCCAACGATTATAAAAATCATACCCACTTTCAAGGGAGTCACCAACAGGGTTAAACCCAAAGTGATAAAGCAGATGGCAAATATCCAATTCATCACTCGAAATAGCGTTTTAAGCACTATCAATCCGATGCGATGAATGGTATGCAGTACATTTTTTAATTGATGAATCAAGTCTTTCAAAATATTCATTGGTGTTTATTTGTTGTTGGATGAATTATCTATCCTATACTTAACTAGGCCACAAACTAAACTTATTTGTCATTTACTAAACTTATTTGTCATTTCGACCAGCGGGAGAAATCTTGGAGCGGCTATAGATTCCTCACTTGTTCGGAATGACAAAAGTGCAAGTTGTGCCCGTGTTAACTAAGTATAGCACGCACCCGCTCTAAATCGGCAGCGGTATCAACGGAACTAGGGTAGTTTGAGGTGACAAAGGTAAAAATACTTTTGCCAGCTTGAAGAAAACGCAATTGTTCTAATTTTTCCGCTTCCTCTAAAGGGCTTTTAGGGAGTGAATGATAGGTTTCAAGCACTTGCCGTTGATAGCCGTAGATGCCAATATGGCCCAAAAATGGGGCCGTTTGAGGCCAATTTTCGGTTTTTACATCGCGGACATAAGGAATCGGGTTGCGTGAAAAGTAAAGGGCATAGCCATCATGTCGTCGGGTGATTTTGACAAGATTTGGATCAAAAATTTTTTCATTGTCAATAGGGCAAGCCGGGGTTACAATATCAGGCATTGGCTCCGTTTTTTCAAATATTTCAATCAGTTGATTGATGAGTGCTGGCTCAATCAGTGGCTGATCGCCTTGTACATTAATAATAATATCACAGTCCAAGTTATCTAAAATAGAGACGATGCGCTCTGTACCAGAGGCACAATTTTTGTCTGTCATCCACACTTTGCCGCCCCAACTTTGTACTGCCTCCACCACTTTTTCAGCATCCGTAGCAATATGTACCTCGCTCACCTTCGAGGCTTGCTGGCAGCGTTGATAAATATGCCAAAGCATTGGATGTCCTCCAATGTCGGCAAGTACTTTATTCGGTAAGCGCGTCGAAGCGAGACGTGCGGTCGTGAGTGTTCACATAATTCTAAGCCTTTTTCCTTAAAAAGGGTCAATTCGACTGGCATGCTCTCTATCCGAATCTCATCAAGGTTTTTATACCCACGCGCACTGGCTAACAAACTCGCTAAATCATTAAGTGCGTAAATGTTATCATTGACATTAAATGTGACAATGCCCGGTGGCATACATTCTAATATCCCTTCGGAAACAGTAAAAGGCCATTTGTCACCATATTCTTCTGCTGTGATCAAAAGAGAGGGTAGCTTTCTTCGTTTGGCAAGTTCTTTTTTATAATATTTTAACTTGTCTTGGTACTTTTTGTTGTCTGGAAAAAGCCTGACTAATTCGGTATATTCTCTTAAATTAGCTTTGATTTGCTTTGAAGATAGCTTTTTTAATTTCGCCAAAATCTTTTTTTCTGTGACTTGATTCAGTTGGCGTTGGGCTTTTTTTATCAATATCTGAAAATCAGCATCAAGAGCGTATTCCGATTGCTTGACAAATGCGAGGCTTTTTTCGTACTGCTTCTTTTTCATCAATTGATAGAGCTTTCTAAGCTCCTTTGCTTTTTTTGCCTCATTCACCAGTCTTTTCACCCGGCAATCGGATTCAATATGAGACAATTCTGTATTAATAAGCGTGTCATAATGGCCCTTCATATACAAAGCGCGTAAATTCGCAATCTCTTTATCAAGTGCTTGTTTGCTCTCGGCTACAAGTGCTTGTAGTTCAGACGCATCTAACGAGCTTGCCAGTTGGTAGGCTTTTCCGTATTGACCCGCTTTCATCAGTTGAGGCACTATATTGAGTGCCCTCTCGATCCGTTTCTGTTTCAATCTTTTTTTAGCACTTTCAACCCATTGTGCTATCTGATTGTCAAATTTTACATAAGGCATACCTTGAATGACAACGCTTTGATAATGACCGTTGTCGTACAAAGTTTGCAATTCGGCAAGTCGCTCTTCGCGCATGGCAAGAAATGTTTTTTTTCTATTTTTCATTTCTTCTCTTTCAAGATACACTTGGAATTGATCAGCTTGATTTTCATTGTCATATTCTATCCAAGCATTTTG
>LUTY01002677.1 GCA_001640045.1 Candidatus Thiomargarita nelsonii
TGGTGATTGAACTCTAGCTCGGTTAATAGGCTTGAGAATTCGTCAAAAGTTGAGAATTCTTGCAGGGTTATATAGCCGTGCTTTGCGTTTTTGAAGTGGCTGATTTTGTCACGCTTGCCTTGGGCGTTTATTATAAGGCTTTTTGTAGCCAGTTGTGGCGCATACTTAAGTAATTTGGTCTAATCGGATATATTGCAATGCCTGTATTAAAAGCTTTTCTCGCCTAATAAAATTTTGCTCATTTGATCATGGAATCTGCCAAGAAAACGATGATCGAGTGAGCCCGAACGGAAATTGCTTTTTCCGGTTGGGCCATACTCTATTTTTCAGGTAGCTAAGCCCCTTATGTCGCCATAAGGGACTCGCGTCCCGAACCGTGCGTGAGAGTTGGAAGCGATCACGGCCCGAAGGTAGATGCTACGTCCCCGCCCGGGCCCCCGTAGATTCCATTATGGTTATCTGAGTTAGCTTTCATCGGCTCTAAGTCCACACGGGGGCCCCTTACGGGCTTCGGCTTCCGAGGCAAAAGTTTTCGCTGATCTCTCCTAACGTCGAGACGAAAACTTTTGCCTCGGAACTCGATGTCTTTACGCTTTGTTTTTGGTTTTTGTCGTACCCAAGACGTGATTCCCGAGGGGAATACCTTTTACTTGATAACTCAAAATCTATCCGGACGATTAATCAGCATATCCGCCTTCCCCATTATCAGGGCTCTGGCGGCAATGACCTTCCAACGTTACCTACCCGACGCTGCAATGCCATTAAGTTAAGCTTAAAATCAATCAGTTGTCCTTAACTTAATGGCATTGACCCGACGCTGACGCTAGTTAGCAGCAACTAACCCTCTAGCAGTCCAGCTAGTGTCTATACTACGTCGTTTTTACTAGTTCCCGTATCATGTCTTTATGAGCCGGACAGGTTTGCCCTTTATCCCGAGGGCCTTAGAACGTTTGGATTGAGCCTGCTTAACTACTCAACCCCTTGCCCCATCGTGTCCTTCAAGGCCTGTCCCGACGAAAGGAGGGATCAGAACTTACAGACAAACCAAACGGCCTACGCTTGCCTATCATCCCTTTATGGCTTCTTACCCAGCTACTTCCCAGCAAACGGCACATTGTCTTACCATCAATGCCATATCGTGCCGGACAACTAATTTATTTTTATCAGTTAAGTTCCATACGGGATGAATGGAGCGGATTTTCTCCCGTAGGGAACTTAACTAAATCCCATAATATATAAAGCTGCTTAACTTAATGGTATTGAAGCGCAGCCTGGATTAGATGTAGGGATTACGCGCCATTTTTTCAGAGGCATATATACCGAACAGATTGGAATGAGTACAGCTAATGTTCAGCATCGAATAAAACCAATAACCTGAATCAGGGGTTGACTATTCGTTGTTGCACATTGGTTGTACTCACAGATAGCAAAATAATGCGCGAAACTAGGGCGGTAGCTGTGATATTTTGAGGTACGGGTAGTGGTGGCAATTCGCCTTGATAAACTTTAAATTCATTTTAGCCTTGAATTTCAATACCTACATTGCCTAAGTTATCAGAGGCTTGGCGTACCAGAACAATGCATCCGCATAAAAAAAATGGATTCGAGCAATGTTACCCTTTCGAGCCTGTCCCGACCTAGTTCGGGATCTAGGAGAAATCTTGGCGAGGGGATAATGGGTTGATCGTTCCCGTGTGAACGTCGCAAAAGTTCTCTACGAGACTACTGCGTTTCGGATTTATAGAAATATTTCTATATTTAACAACAAAATTTCGATCTGAACTAACTGTCAAAGCTTATGAGTGCGGCGTTTATTTGGATGTGGGCTATGGTACACCAGTCCGGCAAATTAAGTGGTACGAATCGGTTTTTGAGATGATCAAAAGTCACCTTGGAGCCCAATTTATCGGGCTGACTGCCCAACCACTCTCATAAAAAAGCCCCTTGGCGCAAGCCTTGGAGCTTTTTTAGTAAAGAGCCAATTTCAAAAACGAAACTAAAATCCCAAAAGCTAGTAAAAATGGGATTTGTGTGTTTTTGAGGTGATTTGAAAAATCAGGGCTAAAATGGAACAATGTACTAAAAATAAGGCATTGCGTATTTTGAGGTCATTTTTAAAATGAGGGCTAAAATGAAAGAATGTAGATAAATTAAGCCTTGGCGTGTTTTTGAGGTGACAAGTGAGGGTAAAATTATAAAATGTATATAAATTAATAAATTTAAAAAAATTAGGGCTAGATCGCACCCGAGGCTCGCTATAAGCTAAAAAAAATGGGTATCGCTCTCGCGGAATTGACCGCGCACTGGCGTAGGGATCAGACTCAAGCTCAAATAACAATTGGGACAGGTGTTGAAAATTCCTGATTTGATGTACTTCGCCGTGATACAATTTG
>LUTY01002678.1 GCA_001640045.1 Candidatus Thiomargarita nelsonii
ATAATATTTTACTTCTACTTTGTCAGATTCTAATAAATTTTCGTAGGGTGGATACGCTATCGCTTAATCCACCCTACAAGCCATTGATTTTTTTTAATGTGACAAAGTATAACTAATCAATAGCTTAGATATTTAGTGCCTGAACGAAAACTCCTTTGTCATTTCGACGATAGGAGAAATCTTAACCGATTTCCAACCAAAAGATTTCTCCTGTCGTCGCAACGAAGATCGCTACGCTAAATGACACATCTTCACATCACATGGTTTTCGTTCAAGCACTATTTAATTCAGACGTCCAAAATAAATTTTGGACTCCTATTCTGCCCCTTTAAAAATCTTGATGAGCCAAGAGTCACTCATAATATTTTCCAACGTTATCAAGGCTTTTTGCAAATCGATTTCAAGATCTTGGTTTTGAATATCGACAATCAATTTGTAAATGAGTTCAAAGCTGAGCCTATCTTCTTTCTCCATATAGATAAACCGTCCATTGGATGCGTTATTCAATTTTTCTATTTCCTCTTTTCCCACTTTGCCACTGATAGTGGTTTCTCTAACATCTCTAAACAGCACAAACCGTATATCTTTGTGATTGACAACTAATTGATTAAAGTTTTTTAGTCGAGAGCTAAAGTTTGAGCCGCTCACATGCAAAAAACCAATGACAAAAGATTGCTTTTGCGTTTTGATTAACAAATGTTCGGGGAGTTTTCTTTTTCCAAGTCTCAAGCAATCTGTCTCTAACGGTTTAAAAGTTTTAAAAGCCTCCGCTGTTGTTATTACTTTGCCAATATCATCAAAATCACTGATGATCACATTTTTATGATATTCCTGTTCCAGTAATGCTTTTTGCTGATTAAGATAATCTCTCACCAGTTGTTCATCATTACTCGGTGTTATCAGACGATCTTCAATCGCCTTATCTTGTTGTACCGGAACGGGTGCCTTTATCTGTTGTTTTAACCACGCAATCTCATCTTTGAGAGTTTGAAATTCTTCTCTCACTTCCTCTTCAAAACTTCTCGTTTTGTGGGGCAAAGGAATGCCATCCACTTGATGCCGATAGTAATGTGAAGCCCAATTTAAAACCCTTCTAATTGAGTTTTGGTTTAAAATCACTTTTAACTCTTTTGGCTTAAATAGCTTATCTATTTCTAGATCATACGCTTGAGCTTTTAACGCCAATAAGCGTTTCAACTTATCGTTAGTGGGTCTATTTAAAATCAGCTCATATTGGGAAATTCTATCCACAATAGCATTATCAAGGAACGTTTTCATTTGTTCCCATCTATCTGGAAATAAATTGATAATAATTAAACTATTGGGCACATGCGTAAAGACTTCTTTTACGGCCTCGCCAAAACGCAAAAGTAATTGTTCGTGATATTTGAGTCCTTCTAATTGATCAAAGATGATAATGAGTGGCTCATCAGCAAGGGAGAGTTTAGCAAAGACTGCAATGGCTTCCAGAGAAAATTCTTCTTGACTTATCTCTTCACTCCAGTTATCTAACTTAATATTATCTAATTCACTGGCTTCTAACTGATTGCCCGATAACCACTTTCTGACCAACTCTCTTTTACGAGGATCGGAATAACTACAAAATTTGATGAGCCCTTTGATAATTGAAGCGGAATAGCCCCCAAAGCCATAAGTGTTAGCCCACCAATCAAGGGTTAATTTTTCAATTAACTGCCAACTTTTTCGCTTATTTTCAGTATTTTTTCCTAATACTTTATAAATATTAAGCGGATCGCTTGAAAGGGTTTTTAAAAGATTTTCCCTATTTTTGGTCAAATTATCTTTTTTATTCAGAATTTCAATGATAATTTTAGAGAAACTGTGGGCGAGCAGATATTCCAATTGAGAATAATGACTATTGGGGATCATTTCCACAAAGGATTCTAAAATCCGACTATAAATATGGAATAAAACGGCGTTGGGATTATTCGGTTGTCTGATAAATAGCAGACGATTATTGTTGAGAAGCTCTTTTGCCAACCTCATCATCAAATGGGTTTTACCGCAGCCAGCTTCCCCTATGACAACAGCCCCTTTACTTTGAGAATTGGGATCATGCTTAATATCGGTGAGAATAGACTTGAGAATTTCAAATTCATCTTGATAAATTTCTTTTAAATCAGCATGATTTTGAAAAGGAGTATCAACCCGACAAGTGCCAAATGGATTGGGTTTATCTGTCATAAGTGGCGATCTGATTTTTAGATAAAGTTGATAAGTAAATTGCGCGTCATATTGAGCACTATGTGCGCTATTTGAATTAAAATATTGATTGTCAACGCTTAGATTGAAATGTTTACTTAAATAGTCTAAGTCTTCGCTCGTGTTTTCATTATGGCGGCATAAATCTTCATATTGTTTGGGCGTTA
>LUTY01002679.1 GCA_001640045.1 Candidatus Thiomargarita nelsonii
TCACTTTATGCAAAAGAATGTAGTGCTTGTCATTTTGCCTATCAACCCGGACTTATGCCCGCCCGCTCATGGCAACAGTTGATGGCAAATCTTGACGATCACTTTGGCGACAACGCGGAATTGGAAACGGAAGACCAAAAAGCGTTGACGGATTATCTGGTCAAAAACGCGGCCGAGTTTTCCAACCATAAACGCTCCGTCAAAATCATGCGATCCTTGTCAAAGGATAAAACCCCGATCCGTATTGCGGAAATACCCTATATTGTGCGTAAGCATGATGAATTGTCGTCAAAAATGGTGGGCGGCAATCCTGAGGTTAAATCCCTGAGCTATTGTGACAAATGTCACACTCGTGCGGAGACGGGCAGTTATTCAGAACGCGACATCAATATCCCCGGCTATGGCCCTTGGGATGACGATCATTCGTCATCCTTTTGGAACCGCATCACGCATAGTGTTAAGGACTTCTATAATGACCTTGTGGGACAGGACAACGACTCTGTCGATTGAGACAACCCGACACTCTCCCTCACCCGCTGTTTTCTCTCTGATGGGAAGCTTATCCCTTTTATTTGAAAGGGTTGTGGTGAGGAGGAAGGAATAAAGAATATCCCGTTTGGGATCGTACCACCCGTTGGTTTCACTGGATTAATACCCTAGCGATTATTGGTCTCATTGGGGTGGGTTTAGTGATTTTATACGCCAAAGAGCTTGGCGTTAGCACGGATGGCAAAATCTGGCTCAAAACGATTCACGTCTACATCGGTTACGTGTTTTGCTTGAATCTCGCGTGGCGTATTATTTGGGCATTTGTTGGTAATCAACATGCCCATTGGAAAGCGATCCTGCCCGGGGGTAAAGGATTTTTAACCGCGCTGCGTGAATACCAAGCCGGTTTTCGTACTGGTAACATTCAGTATTATCAAGGCCATAATCCAATGGCAAAATTGATGATTACGCTGCTACTGGTACTGCTGATGGCACAGGCAATCACCGGATTAGTGCTGGCAGGGACAGATATTTATTTCCCACCGTTTGGTCAAACGATTAAGCAATGGGTTGCCGAGGATGCCAACCAAACTGATATGATAAAGCCTTATTCCAAGGAAAATGTCAACGAGGATCGTTATGCCCAAATGCGAGCCTTCCGTAAGCCATTTATTACCCTACATTTCTACAATTTTTACCTACTGTTGATTGCCATCGTCTTGCATGTGGGTGCGATTGTCGTCACCGAGGTGAGGGAAAGAAGTGGCTTAATTTCGGCAACGTTTACGGGGCGGAAGGTTTTTCCTAACAAACCGGTTGATGCCCCGTAGCCATAGGTGGCAACTTCAATAAGTCACATTCAAAATCACCCTAGCCCCTTCTTCCTCAAACAAAAAACGCAAATCAAACGCTTTCAACTTTTCAAAGGGACTGTTTGAGGGCAGAAAATGTGGCAACTTACCCAATCCAGGCGATCCAAAAACACTATTTTCCAAATACTGCTCAATTGGATCCCAATGCCATTCTTCGTTTTCAGACAGCATCAATTGCCGACCATAAATACGCGCAGATTTCTCACTCGCTTGCTCAGGGTTTTTGGCACCCATCAGCAAAAAATGCATTAATCGCCCAATATATTTCATCGCCGCCGCCTGTTGATTTGAACGGCTAATCGTTTGAAATTATTATATAATTAAAAAAAACGACTAGACATTTTAAGCCGTCGTTCCAATATACTGTTTTTTATTTAACTCAGCAAAATAGATTATGACTATCACTGGCTGGTAAGCTTACCCTTTTAGGACTATAGATTAATGAACAAAAGTACCCCTTGGTTATTCAGACAACCGGTTACAGAACACGATAACTGGCATACACAGGGAATCGAACCAGTATTGGAGAGGCTAGAGACTACTTATAACGGCTTGTCCATGGAAGATGCGCGTCGCCGACTTTCTGAGTATGGGCCAAACAGTCTGCCAGAAGTGAAACCGCGCGGACCGTTCGTGCGCTTTTTCTATCAGTTCCATAATGTGTTGATTTACGTACTGCTTGGGGCGAGCGCGATTACCGCAGCACTGGGCCACTGGATAGATGCTAGTGTAATCCTCGGTGTGGTCGTCGTCAACGCGATAATCGGCTTCGTGCAGGAAGGCAAGGCAGAGGATGCCCTGCAAGCAATACGCCAAATGCTGTCGCCGCAAGCGATGGTGCTGCGGCGGGGCCGGCGCACGACCGTGCCTGCCGGTGAACTGGTGCCGGGTGATGTCGTGCTCTTGCAATCGGGGGACAAAGTGCCTGCCGACCTGCGCCTGTTCCGTGTCAAAAACCTACAAATTCAGGAATCTGTCTTGACGGGTGAGTCGGTGGCAGTGGAAAAGGGAACTGAGCCAGTGAAACCA
>LUTY01002680.1 GCA_001640045.1 Candidatus Thiomargarita nelsonii
GAGAATTTTTCGGCGGTTTAATTTGCTTGAGCCAATGCCTTAAAAAGGGCTTTTTGCCAAGCAATAAGTCGACTCGATAACCGGCTAATGCCGCGTATGCATAACCTTCTCCATCCGCTCTCAATTCTTTTATCATACGTTCCTTAGTAAAAAAACGACTGGTTTTGCATTTTTTCGTAGAAAACATGCAAGCAATATCAAGATGCCAGTAGTCATCTTTGGCTAAGTGTCCCAGTTCATGTCCTAGCACAAAAGCAAGACGTGCTTCAATTTCCTCTTTTGAGCGGGCGCCTTGGTAACAGGCTTCTATGGCGGATTTCCAAAGTACGATGTTGCCGTCACGTAAGGCTCTCGCCCAAGGCGTTCTACCTTTATTTTTGAGGACTCTCAGTTTGGGGTTAAGAAACTTGGGATTTTTGTTAGCAAGCTTTTTTAAACGTTCAAAAATTTGATGCGCGGTGGCTACTTGAGTATTTTCTGATGCTTTGATGCTACCATACCAGTCAACGTAGTAGTCAACGTAGTCCCGATAATGGGCGGCATCACTGGTTAGGCTGTAAATCAGTAATAGGCCGCTTGCAAGATATTGAATTGTTTTCATAATTCTGAAATCCCATTCATTGCCATTTCTATGTCTCTACTCAATAGGTAGATCAATCGACGATTATTTGGCTGAGTTTTTAATTCTATTAATAAGGGCTGGAGATTGGTCAAAACCTCAAGCACGGTTTTTGTCGTTTCATCTGGTGGGCGTTTGTTAAAACGCATTTCTAATTCTGCTCCAATTGCGGCTTGCTGTGTCCAAAAATCTATCGGCATTGGCTGTTGTGTTTGTGCAACAGTCCAGAGTAATACAAACCAACGTCCAAGCTTGTATTCATCTGTGTCAGCATAAGCCGTCAGTTCAGGTGATGGCGTGGTGTTAGTCAATACTGCTTGCCCGTATTCTATCCCAGCAGTAAATGCTTGGGCAGCGGGTGAGCTTTCTACTTCATCAAAACCTAAAGTCATTGTTTCAATGGGTAAATTTTCAAGTATTTGATTAAAGCCATCTGGATTATGGGTGTTTACTGCAATATAGCTGGCATCAATCGGAGCAATCGGAGTCTTAGTGGGTGGGATAATATATAGCAATACGGCTACCACTAAGACGGCTGTCACTGTGACAGAAACAAGGGGTTTCCAGTTGTCCAATGCGGGTTGGAAAGCCTTTGTCAAGAAATTTTCCAGTTTTTTTAAAAAACTGATTTTTTTAGGTTGAAACGATTGAACATAAGATGCCGTCTCTAGCCAGTGATGATAGCACTTTGGGCAACGGTTTAAGTGTGCTAACATGGTTTGGCGTTGTTTGCTTTGTTGTTGGCAGACGTGTATACGAATGGGTGTTGGTAAGCTATCAGCCATGCGAGCGAGGCGGTTCCAATATTGACGTGCTTGCCCGGGGCGGGGGCGAATTTCCAATAGTCGCGCTAGGTTATAAAGCAGTGCCGGGGGGGCCTGGGCTTTGATCGCCATTTTTTCTAGTCGCGCTACGGTCCGAGGCCACAGATCAAGGTCTACTTCACTTTGTTCATATAGTGCTAAGGCTTGCAAGGCTTGAATTTCCAGATTATCTGGTGCATTGCTGTGTGCTTCTTCGAGCACGCTGCGAGCTTTGTGCGGTTTTCCAAGGTATAAATATGTCACCGCCAGATTGAGTTGTGCAGGGAGATAGCCTTGATCGGCTTCAACTGCTTTTTTGAAATAGATCATCGCTTCTTTCAGAAAGCCCTCTCCTTGTCCTGAGGCTGCCGCTTGTTTTAAGCTTTTAAAGCTGATTGAAAAATAGGACGGCGTTTTGAGGATTGCTGCTAAAGTTTCGACATCAAGCACTAGGGGCATCCAATAAAAATAAGCTCGCTCGCTTTTCATTTTTTGTCGCGCCCGTTGCAAGTAGCAAAATCCCATATTATTTAACACTTCTCGTGCGGGAAAGATGTGTTGAAATTCCCGCAAAAAATATTCTCCGTCGTCACAACGCTCAAAATGACTGAGCCGAACGCCAAAGTCAAAAAAAGTGAGTTTTTTTTGAATGTTTTGTAGATATTTCTGCAAAACAGCCACCCGTTCTTTAATGGGTGGATAGGGAGAATTTTTCGGCGGTTTAATTTGCTTGAGCCAATGCCTTAAAAAGGGCTTTTTGCCAAGCAATAAGTCGACTCGATAACCGGCTAATGCCGCGGTAAACCAGAGCATCAAGCTTAAGATGAGGATAATGCTTTTTCAATACGCTGAAAACCGGGGAACTTAATAATACATCTCCGTGATGCCGCAATTTGGTGACGAGGACTCGTTGGATGTTGTGAAAATTGATGGCATCATTAAGCATTTTTATTAATATCCTATTTAG
>LUTY01002692.1 GCA_001640045.1 Candidatus Thiomargarita nelsonii
GCTTCAATCAATCGGCGCCCCATTCTTCCCGCAGCACCTGCAATTGCAATATTTGTATTCATCATTTTCGGGTACACTTATTTATAACTTCATATCTTCAAAGAATTTTTTCACACCATCCAACCAAGAACTTTGTTTAGGGCTATGCCGCTTAGTTTTGTGCATGGTTTTTTCAAATTCTCTGAATAACTCTTTTTGGTGAGGCGTAAGATTGATCGGTGTTTCTACCACCACGCGGCAATGTAAATCACCCGTTAAGCCACCACGTACCGGTTTAACTCCCTTGCCACGAATGCGAAAGACTTTACCAGTCTGTGTTTCTGGGGGAATTTTGAGAACGACGCGACCATCAAGCGTTGGCGCTTCTAATTCACCCCCTAAGGCAGCAGAGACAATACTGATCGGCACTTCGCAAAATAAATGACTGTCTTCACGAGAAAAGATAGGATGGGGACGGACTTGAATTTGTACATATAAATCACCAGGGGGACCACCATTGACACCCGCTTCGCCTTCGCCAGATAAGCGAATTCTATCACCACTGTCCACTCCGGCTGGCACTTTGACTGACAAAGTTTTGTGTTGTTGGATACGCCCGTTACCACGACAAGTCGGGCAAGGTTCTGAAATTATTTGACCCGTGCCCCGACAGCTAGGGCAGGTTTGTTGCACCGAAAAAAAGCCTTGCGTCACGCGGACTTGACCCTGCCCATTACAACTGGGACAGGTTTTGGGCCTTGTACCAGGTCTAGCACCACTGCCATGACATTTTTCACAAACGACTTGCGTAGGCACACGGATTTTCACCTCTGTACCAGCAACGATTTCTTCAAGCGACAAGGTCAGATCGTAGCGCAAATCTGCTCCCCGAAATGCCCGATGACCACCACCACTACTGCGGAAACCACCACCAAACACACTTTCAAAAATGTCGCCTATATCACCAAAACCTCCGAAACCGCCGGCACCGCCGCCCATAGCACCCTCAATACCGGCATGTCCAAACTGGTCATAAGCTGCCCGTTTTTGCGGATCACTCAAAACTTCGTAGGCTTCTTTGACTTCTTTAAATTGTTCTTCCGCGTTTTTTTTATCGTCCTGATTTCTATCAGGATGATATTTCATTGCCAAACGGCGGTAGGTTTTTTTCAGTTCCTCTTCAGAAACGTTTTTTTGTACACCAAGGACTTGATAATAATCACGTTTTGACATAGTTATTCAACACAGTTCATTTTGGTAGGAGTCCAAGATTTATCTTGGACTCCTATCCTATTTAGCCAGCCTTATTTTTTGTCTTTAACTTCGTCAAACTCGGCATCAACCACATCAGATTGCTTATCTTTATCCTTAGCATTTTCCGCTGCCGCTTGAGCGGCTTGAGTAAAGCCATCTGCACCCTCTGCACCGTCGCCCGCTGCGTAAGCTTGTTGCGCGATTTTACCTGCGAGTTCGGCCAAAGTTTGAGTCTTGGCTTCAATCGCCGCTTTATCATCACCTTTGAGCGTTTCCTTCAGATCATCAATAGCCGCTTCAATGGCCGTTTTGTCATTGGTGCTGACTTTATCACCTAAATCTTTTAAAGATTTGGTCGTCGTATGGATCATATTATCGGCGATATTACGCGCCTCAACCATTTCATGGAATTTCTTATCTTCACTGGCATGTGCTTCGGCATCTTGAACCATGCTTTCGACTTCTTCATCAGACAAGCCGCTAGAGGCTTTGATGGAAATAGATTGCTCTTTGCCAGTCGCTTTGTCTTTAGCAGACACATGTAAAATGCCGTTGGCATCAATATCGAAAGTGACTTCGATTTGGGGTATGCCACGCGGGGCTGGTGGAATATCAGCCAAATCAAATCTTTCTAATGACTTGTTAGCAGAGGCTACCTCACGTTCACCCTGCAACACATGTACCGTCACAGCCATTTGATTATCATCTGCGGTTGAAAAGACTTGTGAATGTTTTGTTGGGATCGTCGTATTTTTCTGGATGAGCTTGGTCATCACACCGCCCATGGTTTCAATACCCAGGGACAACGGAGTGACATCCAACAACAACACGTCTTTCACGTCACCGCTTAACACGCCACCTTGAATGGCGGCACCGATGGCAACTGCTTCATCAGGATTGACATCTTTACGCGCCTCTTTGCCAAATAAATTTTTAACAGCCTCTTGCACTTTGGGCATACGAGTTTGCCCACCGACTAGAATGACTTCGTTGATGTCTCCAGCAGACAAACTGGCATCTTTCAGGGCGATCTGACAGGGAGCAAGGCTACGTTCAATCAGTTCTTCTACCAAAGACTCCAATTTGGCACGGGTCAATTTGATGTTCAGGTGTTTGGGACCACTGGCATCCGCTGTCACATAAGGCAAATTGACATCAGTTTGCTGGCTAGAAGAGAGTTCAATCTTGGCTTTTTCGGCACCTTCTTTCAAGCGTTGCAAAGCTAAGGGATCATTTTTTAGATTAATGCCCGTGTCTTTTTTAAATTCATCAACCAAATAGTTAATGATGCGTAAATCAAAATCTTCACCGCCTAAGAAGGTGTCACCATTAGTGGATAACACTTCAAATTGATGCTCGCCATCCACATCAGCGATTTCAATGATAGAAATATCAAATGTGCCTCCGCCTAAGTCATACACGGCAATTTTGACATCTCCCCGTTTTTTATCCATGCCATAGGCTAAGGCAGCCGCCGTGGGTTCGTTGATGATACGTTTGACATCTAAGCCGGCAATACGACCAGCGTCTTTAGTCGCTTGGCGTTGTGAGTCATTAAAATAAGCGGGGACGGTAATAACGGCCTCATTGACTGGCTCGCCTAAATAGTCCTCTGCCGTTTTTTTCATTTTCATCAATACACGAGCGGCGATTTCTGGTGGTGCCATTTTTTTATCTTTAACGGCTACCCAAGCATCGCCATTATCCGCTTCGACGATTTTGTAGGGTACCATGTCCACATCGCGCTGTACGACTTGGTCTTTATATTTGCGCCCAATGAGACGCTTAACGGCGAATAAAGTCTTATCTGGATTGGTGACCGCTTGACGTTTAGCGGATTGTCCCACTAACACTTCGTCATCGTTGCTATAAGCGACGATAGAGGGCGTGGTACGACCACCTTCACTGTTTTCAATGACGTGGCAATTTTTTTCTTCCATGATAGCGACGCAAGAATTGGTCGTCCCTAAGTCTATTCCAATGATTTTGCTCATAAATATATTTTCCTTCTTATAAATTGCGTTTTTGATTTAATGCGTTGATATAGGGTGTTAAGCTTGATTTTCAATCTGTTCTTCTGCTTTGACAGCCTGTGCGACGACCACCCGTGCGGGACGCAATAGGCGATCATTGAGTTGATAGCCTTTTTGATGGATGTGTAAGACGCTACCCTCTTCTACATCAGGTGAGGGTTGCATCGCCATCGCTTCGTGCCATTGCGGATTAAATTTATCATTGAGGGGATTAATTTCCACGATGTCAAATTTTGACAAGGTATCAGTCAACATTTTTAAGGTCAATTCCATCCCTTCATGCACAGTTTCAAGCTTGGTTTCTGATTGAGCAGCAGCCTCTATGCCTAATTCCATGCTGTCTTTAACCACGAGCAAGTCAGTGGCAAATTTTTCTAAGGCATATTTACGCGCCTTTTCTAAATCGCGTGCCATGCGTTTTTGTAAATTGTCGCACTCCGCTTGTTTACGGAGCAGACTCTCCCAATGTTTATCCGCTTTTTCTGTGGCTTCCGCTAACTGACGAGTTAAGTCCTCGATGGAGGGGGGCTCTGCTGTCATGTCAGTCGTAGAGTCTGTTGGGGTGTCAGGCGAATCGTCCTGTGTATTTGCGTCACTCACTTGATCAGTTGGCGGAGTGGTTTTGCCATTGGCTTTTGTTTGCTCTGCCTTAACTGATTCATCATTGCTCATAGAAACTCCCACTCATTATGATTATAAAAGTCAATTTAACGTATTTTGGAGTCCAAGATTTATCTTGGACATCTTTTTAGCCCAAGATAAATCTTGGACTCCAAAATACTAGAATATTTTTGCAAGGGGCATATGATATATTGACGGGCAGTAATGGGGATAATTTAGTGATGGTTCAAGGCTGAGCCAAGTAATTTAGCAGTTAAATCGACAATTGGAATGACCCGTTCGTATGGCATCCGCGGGTCAATTATGCGATAGGGGAGGGCTGATAGTCAATAGAGTTGTCCGTCAATAAAAAATAAAATCATCAAAACCAGACCTGGCAGGTTGAAAAGAAAACCTGCCAGGTCAAAAACACTGCTACGGGTTTTGATTTTGACCTGGCAGGTTTGGGTTTAACCTGCCAGGTCTGGTTTTGACTTATTAAAAATTATAAGAAGCAGCGAAGTGAAAACGATCCAATTCACCTTCCAAGCCATTTTCCAGTGTACGCATGGCATGAATATATTCTAAGCCAAGCGTTACCGCACTTAAGGGACTCCAGAGCAGATTCAAATGATAGGTACTCAACTTTTTGTTAACCGGCACAATGCTCAGATCATTATCGGACTGTGTCTGTGAATAGGCGAAAGATGAACGCAAACTCTCATTCCACCAATGCTGATAAGCCAAATGTCCGTTGGAAATAGTGTGTAGTGAAATTCTACCTTGGCTATCTATGCTACCGGCATTAAAACCGTTAAAAGCGACATAACGCCCTAAAGCGTTGCCGTAGCTTAGGCCAAAACGCAGATTATCACGTCCAAAAGTCTTAATCCGCCCGCCTGTATGAATAGCACCACCAAAGGCTTCGTCACTGACACTTGCACCATCGCTGCGTATTTCGCGCAATAAGCCGGACAGAGAAGCCTGTCCCCAATCTCCATACAAAGACAATTTACTGGCTATATCCGGCAAACGATCATCATCTGGCGTTATGCGTGCCCCCGTTGTATCAGTCAAAGTCGATTCTGGCTGCTCTAATGCGATTTGAAAATTACCCCTCTTAAACGGTTTAGTCCAACGAATCAGGGGCTGTCGAACCATAATCATGTTGGGAGCCAGGAGAGTATTCGTTTCAGGAAAAGCACTCACATTCATAAAGGTCGTAAAAGT
>LUTY01002682.1 GCA_001640045.1 Candidatus Thiomargarita nelsonii
AGATCGCGAAGATGATTTAGTGATTGGTGTCAAATCCACCGCGATTTTATTTGGCAAAGCGGACAAAATCATCATCGCAGGTTTGCAAATTGCAGTATTACTACTATTATATTGGATAGGGCAACAAATTCATTTAGGTAGCCTGTATTTTATGGGATTAACGGTAGCGGCAGGCTTGTTGATTTATCAACAATGGCTGATTAAAGATCGCAAACCGGATCGGTGTTTTCAAGCCTTTTTGAATAATAACTGGTTTGGAGCCGCCATTTTTGCCGGCATTGCCGCCCACTATTATTGGGGTTCATAAAAAAAATGCGTTTATTAACCGTTTTCGCTCTCAGCCTTTGTCTACTGCAAACCAGCTACTCGGCAACACCCAGAATTATTGGTGGCGAGCGTGCCAATTCGGGTGACTGGCCTTGGCAGGCCGCGATTATCCATCGCGGCTATGACCTGTTTAGTGGCCAGTATTGTGCTGGTACCTTGATTCATCCATCTTGGGTACTTACAGCGGGACATTGCGCTGAAGGAGAGACAATTAATAGTATCGAAATCTTGTTGGGCCAAACCACCCTGAGTAAGCTAGGGACTGGAGAACTCATTGGAGTTAAGCAGATTATAATACACCCTGATTATGAGTATGATGTTGGAAACCCGGGATGGGATATCGCATTGTTGCAACTTAAAAAACCTTCTAGCCAACCGGTGTTACGAGTAGCCGAGCCTTACAGTGATTTAACTACTCATGGCAGGATTGCAACCGTGATAGGCTGGGGCTCAACAAGAAATAACCCAAACAATCCTGGCTATCCAGAATATTTGCGACAAGCGACTGTGCCAATTGTTTCAAATGAAGTATGCAATGCGCCAAACTCATATAACGGCGAAGTGAAGGACACCATGCTTTGTGCCGGCTTTGCAACTGGTGGCACGGATGCTTGTCTTGGCGACAGTGGTGGCCCCCTCGTCGTAGAAACTGACACGGACTGGCAACAAGTCGGTATTGTCAGTTGGGGGATGGAGTGTGCCCTGCCTAACTTTTATGGCAACATCCGCCGATTCTTTCGCCTTCGCTGATATTGTTTTGATGGCAGTCGCCATTCCAATAACGGCCTGTCCACCTTTGGCAATCTGCTGAGCTAGCCGTTCACTCGCCTTGGTCAACTGCCCTGCTGTCTTCCGCGTACTCTGTGCAGCCCCGGTTACCTGCTCTGCCGTTCTGTTGATACGGATAACTAAATCTCGCAAAGCCTCAATCGAAAAATTGATCGCATCCGCGATAGCCCCCGTAAAATCTTCTGTTACCGTTGCATTCACGGTTAAATCCCCATCTGCCAAGTCAGCAATTTCAGTCAGCAAGCGCAAAATAGCTTCCTGATTGCGGTGATTAGCAGCCTCAATTTCTGCAAATTGTTGTTCCATCTCCTGAGTACGCGCTTTGTTGATGCGGATGATCATATAAAGGAATATCAGTAGCAAAAACAACACAATAACAGCCAAGCCATTGCCCAATGTTGGCGAAATAAAACGCTGTTTAGAGGCATCGACATAAGCCTCTTGGAGCTTTTCTATACGCTCTAAGATCAATGGATTGAGTTTTTTAATTTCCTGCAAAGCCCGTTTCGCTTTATAAATTTCTTCTGAGTTATCTAAAAAAAACTTTTTGATGTCTTTATCGAACAATACCAATATTTCTTCGAGAATAGCTTGTGCCTCTGGTGAGGCGACCGCTTTTAGCTGCCTATCTGTGTCACTGCCTGACATTAAAACAGACAAGTTATGACCAAACTGACGGATAGCTTTTTCGTTTAACGCTTTTTCGTCCTTTTTTTCGGAGTCATTGAGAAGATTGTGTTTGATGCGTTCAAGCCACAACAATTGTTGTGTTGCCAGAAAGATTTGATTTGGACTTGCTTTCGCGGATATCATCGTCTCAATCAGAGTGTCGTTTTTTTCAAACAGTTGGTCCATCACATCCGAGTCCTTATGGAGATGGGTTATCGTTTCTTGAGTCTCTAATAAATTCTGAAGACTGCTTTCCCCCTTTTCCCATAAATCCCTCAAATTCTTCAAGGCTGTGCTTGAGGGTGTCCCAGACATGCCTGATTCAGGATTACCGTTAGTCAATGTTTCCAAGAGATTTTTATACTCACTCTGAGCATTGCTTATCGTCTGAAAACCTAATTCATTGCCTCTAGCAGCTTCTTGTAAAGCCTGTTGAGTGATTTCTTGTGAAAGTAGACGTAGTTTGGTTACATATCCTAAGTATTCTTCATCATGTTCGTTATCATTGGCGACAAGGGAAAGAGTAGCAATCATCAACATAAATGAAAACAGACATAAAAAGATTGTGCAATTCATACTTCCGCCTGAAAGTGGGGTTATTTTA
>LUTY01002683.1 GCA_001640045.1 Candidatus Thiomargarita nelsonii
GCTTGAACATTTACCACGCCCAGAAGACTGTATCGGCGAAATTGCGCGGGTGCTTAAGCCAAGCGGCACATTTGTGTTACAAGTTCCCTTTATTTATCCACTTCACGATGCGCCGCTAGATTTTCACCGCTGGACTCAACATGGACTACAAAAAATAGTCCAGAAATACGGCTTTATCATTCGTCAACAAATACAGATAGGTAAACCCTTAGAAACGGCTGGATTATTAGTCAATATTGCTATCAGCAAAACGATACTCAATTGGTTACAACAAAAAAATCCAGCACTTATTTTAGGTATTTTAGCCCCTGTCGTCGTTTTGAGTGTCAACCTATTGTGTTGGCTATTCAGCCTTATCAGTCCAATGGATGATATAATGCCGCATAGTTACCGATTGGTATTGGAAAAACAATAGAGTTGTTGCAAATTAAATCGCCATGAGCTAAAAGCTCAAGTACCCTAAAGGGCACTGAAAAATAATTTTGATTAACTTATTAATTTTTAATATCTGGGGGTTTATCGTATTCAAAACCCAGTTATCCGAAATGTTTTATTATTGTCACTGAATGAACTTTCCAATGAACCTCACAATGTTTGGTACGCCTGTTTTGCCAGCCGAAAAACTGTCAAAAAACAAGCATTTAAAAAGCTTAAACAACTGGGTTTTGTCTCCATAGCCAATGAATTAAAGTGGTTTATCAGTGGTTTAATGCGGCTTTGGTTTGGTACAGGAGAAGAAAAAATGAGCATTGAATTTACGCCCGAAGAAGTCACAGAATTTGGTAAACAATTGGGAGATGTTTGGTTAGCGGACTTAACGGTGGATGAGGTGTTAGCTCGTTTTGAACCAAAAGAGGTGTTATCCCATTTCAAGCCGGTTGATAGGTTGGCGGGTTTAAAGCCAGAGGTAATTGAAGACTACCTCAAACAACTCAAAAAGCAACAAGATTAATTATCGGAATTACAACGGATTAGGGAAATAAACGGATTGGAAAGGGGGCTAACTACATCGTCGCTTTGATGATAAGGCGACACTACTTATTTTAGGTATTTTAGCCCCCATCGTCGTTGTCAACCTATGGGGTTGGCTATTCAGCCTCATCAGTCCAATGGATGATCTAATGCCACATATTGCACTTGTCACAACCTCTTATCCCACTACCCATGATGGCAGTGAAGCTGCCGGTTCTTTTGTCGCCGACTTTGCCCAAGCTCTGACAGCATACGCACAAGTGACCGTTATCGCGCCTAGCCTGAGTGCTGAGATAGAACAACACAAATCTCTCACTCTCCAGCGTTTTAAAGTCCCTCGCTTGCCACTGTCTTTACTCAAGCCCTACAATCCACGGGATTGGTTAGCGATTATTAAGACGCTACGCGCTGGCTTTATTGCATTGGAGCAAGTCGCTCAACAGAGTCAGATAAACCATATTTTTGCATTATGGGCACTACCCTCTGGCTATTGGGCTAAAAGTATCGGAGACACTTATAATATTCCCTATTCCACCTGGGCGTTAGGCAGCGACATTTGGAGTTTGGGAAAAGTGCCTGTGATAAAAACCCTCTTAAAAAAGGTGCTCAAAGCCAGCCACACCAATTTTGCAGACGGCTATTTACTCAAACAATCGGTAGAATCCATTTCCGGGCGCAATTGTCATTTTTTACCAAGTACACGCGCCCTAAACATTTCTAAGCAAAAACAACTCTCTACAAATCCGCCGCCTTATCGTCTAGCGTTTTTAGGGCGCTGGCATCCCAATAAGGGAACAGATTTATTAGTTGAAAGTCTTAAGACACTGAGCGACACAGATTGGCAACGCATTGAGGAAATAAGGATTTGTGGAGGTGGACCATTGGAAGAAACCATCAAATCAGCCTGTGCCACCCTACAAGGACATCCCATTGTCTTGCAAGGCTATCTGAATAAAACAGAAGCGATTGAATTATTCTTATGGGCAGATTATGTGCTGATTCCATCGAGAATAGAAAGTATTCCCGTCGTTTTTTCAGATGCCATGAAGTGTCAGTGTCCAATAGTCAGTATGCCCGTCGGAGATTTACCGCGACTGGTGACAGAATATCAAGTCGGCGTATTAGCGGCAGAGGTATCAGCGCAAGCCTTTGGCTCTGCTATCAGTCAAATTTTACAGCAATCACCTCAAACCTTTGTCGCTGGACTTGAACAAGCTGCTGATGATTTTAGTTTGGAGCATAGTGTTGAGACGTTGTTGACCCTAACTTCAATGTCCTGATTTTTTTAGCCGGTATGCCGTAATAAAGGCTACATGATTGCAAAGTGCCTCTAACTAAACTGCACGCACCAACTACCGTCTTATCGTTAATTTGTGTTCCTGCTAAAATGGTGGTGTTAGCTCCTATCCAACAAT
>LUTY01002684.1 GCA_001640045.1 Candidatus Thiomargarita nelsonii
AATCATATAATCTTTGGAACATCGTTAGATATCCTTTGTAGCAACGTGGGGACGCACAAAACCACTCTCGTTGTCTTTCCCGCTGTTAAAGCGGCAATGATCCCCGCCAAAAATTTCAAATAATCGACTTCTGAGTTTAAAGCACAAGGCAATTGGAATTGTTTTAATTCTGTCCGAGTGACATTGCCGTACACATATCTATGCATGAATTCGGCAAGTTTCGGCTCTGAATGACCTAACTTGATGATAGCTGTGGCAAATACTTCACTTTTAATAGTTGTATTAATGAGCTTGAACAACTGAGATTCGCCTAATTCGGCAATGCGAGCCTTGATAATTTCTTTGAGTTTGGTGAAAGAAATCTCGTCTATGATATCTTTGAGCAGTTGCTGGGTAGCGTCACTATCTTCTAGCGGTGTTTTAACATAAAGCGTTATAAACTCAGTATTGAGAAACGATTGATTTTTGAAATAGAAGGCTGCATGAGTTTTACCCGCACCAAAAGGGCCCCAATTAAGTATTAAGTTATGGTGAGCAGTCGCGTTGAGATAAGTATTTTCAAGTTGTTCCTTTTGAGTCTTCATGCCTGCCCAAGGTATTGGGGCATCGCTCTGAAATGCCAGCGGCGATGGACTAATTAATTCAAACGGGTTTTGAGTTAGGTTGAGTTCTTTAAAAGTCATAGCTGTTTTGCTTATAATATATATAATAAGTTATAAATTTTGTCTAAATGACGAAAGTATTCAAATTTCTTGTCATTAACTTCATGGTTTAACTTTTGTACCTTATGAGCGTACTTATCGGGAGACATATTACTTCTTAATTTTTAAAGTTCTTTTCTGGCCTGTTTAAACTTATAGGCTAATAAATCTTGTATAGCCTCTTTGGCCGTTTCACAACTCAATTGAAATTTTTTATTTTTGTACAAACTTAAGTAAAGAAATAAGACGGCATCAAGTGATGACCACACTTGACAAATAGGGAACGCTGGAATTAATTCATTCAAACAACCCCGTAAAGCATTTTCATCATCGCTTAGAAAAACCAGTCCGGTTTTACCCATCATAAATAAATCAATAGCCACCGCCAAATTATCTATTTCACCTTTATTAGGCGAGGGAGAAGGTAAAATTTTTGTCACTAACTTTTGTTCATATTCAGCTTCAGTAAATTTACTAAAAGAATGAATTTTGTTGCCTCGTGACAAAACATTGTCACTTGTTGATGATAGATGTCGAGTGATTTCTCTACTCACTTCAGGACTGTATTTAATCGTGACGACTTCATCAAGCAATTTTAGAAGCGAGTAATTCTTACCACCTATCATGACACTAAAATCAGATTCTTCAAGCTTGGAAATGATAAAAATCTTTTTTAAACAAGGCATTTATCATTTCTAAAATAACGGTTTTACCAAAACCATTTTCTCCAAGCATTAAGGTGATCCGCTCGTTCGTATTCAAAGAGATAGTATGATCAAAAGTGTCGAAGAGCTTTTCTACAATGATTTCTTTTATTTTCATATTAACCTCCCCTTTTCCACTCATCCACATCCTTCTTAACATCTCTTTTAACTTGAGCACGTTGTCTGGACTTACTTTTAACATGTGCGCCCCCTTTTCGCAAAAGGGGATCGCGAGCTATTGGATTTCTCACTCTGAATGTTCGCATTGTTTTTCTCCTTATATATAATAAGTGCAAGGTGCGCCTTGCACGCCTGCCAATTTTTAACCCTTTACACATACAACTTGTTTCAATGTATGCACCACTTCTACCAAATCGTTTTGATTTTCCATCACTTCATCAATAGACTTATAAGCCCCCGGAATCTCATCAATAACATCCTTATCCTTACGACATTCCACCCCTTGCGTCTGTATTTCCAGATCATTTTTACTAAAACGCCGTCTTGCCGCAGTGCGGCTCATCCTACGCCCCGCACCATGCGAACAAGAACAAAATGACTCAGGATTACCCATGCCACGGACAATATAAGACTTAGCCCCCATACTCCCGGGGATAATGCCAAGTTCTCCATCATAAGCACTAATCGCACCTTTGCGAGTCAAAAAAACTTGCTCGCCAAAGTGTTCTTCTATCGCTACATAATTATGGTGACAATTAATCGCCTCTTTAGTAATATCAAACGGTGGCAATGGCTTACGCAGTGCCTCCATAATTAATCGCATCATTTCGCGCCGATTAAATAAAGCATATTCTTGCGCCCAATGCACCGCCTCCACATAATCATCAAAATGTTTTGCGCCTTCTGTAAAATAGGCTAAATCACGAGCGGGCAATTGCGCTATATGTTGCTCCATATCTTTTTTAGCTAAGTTTATAAAATAACGCCCAATCACATTACCAATCCCTCGACTGCCGGAATG
>LUTY01002685.1 GCA_001640045.1 Candidatus Thiomargarita nelsonii
TTTTTGGCACATAATCCTCCACATATCCCCCTTCAGGCTGGTACTTACTCATAAGGAGCTTAAGTGCCAACAGCTTTTGCCCAGTATCTTCAATGAATTTGGCTTTCCCCGTTACAATAATGCTTCTATAAAGATAAGTGGCTTCACAGGGATTTTTTTTCGCCTTGATATAGGCTAAAGGCAAATCGACTTCAAAGCATACCTTGGAACACCGTTTAATGTCATCGATTTTTTCTCCTTCCTTTGCTGTATGGAAGTATATTATTCCCTCATGATAAGCAAAATTTATGGGCTTTACCATGGGATAGCCGTCCTTGCTGATAGTTCCCAATCTGCCTACATGGACTCGGTTTAGAAGATCAATGAGAACGGATTGTTCTTTTATTTCTCTTTTTGATTGCCGCATTATTTGATATGCCTCATAAACGAGTATGTATAATGTATTATAAATCGTCCGGGAGCGGCTGAATTTGTGGCAAGGCAATAAGAGGGATAATTAGAATTGCTGTCCTACCAGCGTGTTGTGTAGCCTCTCCATCGCCTTTTTCAGATTTTCCATACTGGTTGCAAAGGAAATACGCACATAACCGGGACTACCAAAAGCAGAGCCGGGTACTAAAGCCACGCTAGCTTTTTCAATCAACATTTCACTCAATTCTACATCTGTCTTGATGCCTGACCGATTCATGACACCTTGCATACTAGGGAAAATGTAAAATGTTCCCTGACAAGGTTGACATTCTATCCCTTCAATTTTAAGCAAGGATTCTAACACAAAATCATGCCGCTCTTTGAAGGTTTTGACCATGTCCTGAATGAAAGATTGTGAGCCTTCTAGGGCGGCAAGGGCGGCGTATTGGGAAATTGAAGTCGGATTGGAGGTACTTTGCGACTGAATGGTTTTCATTTTCTGTATCAGTTTTTCTGGTCCTCCCGCATATCCGATACGCCACCCTGTCATCGCGTAGGCTTTTGATACGCCGTTGAGTACAATGGTGCGCTCATGTAAATCCGGGCACATATTGAGGATATTCTTAAAAGGCGCACCTTCCCACAGGATATGCTCATACATGTCATCAGTCGCTACAATGACTTTGGGATAATTGCTGAGAACAGCGCCTAATTCGGCTAATTCCTCAGGGGTATAATGTACCCCGGTAGGATTTGAGGGACTGTTCATCACAAACAATCGGGTTTTTTCCGTGATTGCGGTTTCCAATTGCTTTGGGGTGATTTTAAAGCCTTGTTGAATGTCAGCATTGATAATCACGGGTTCAGCGCACGCTAATTTGACCATATCGGGATAAGAAACCCAATAGGGCGCGGGAATAATGACTTCATCACCGGGATCAAGCAAGGCTTGTGCCAAGTTATAAAAGCTTTGCTTGCCACCACAGGATACTAGCACTTGTTTCATGCTGTATTCGAGTTGATTGTCACGGGCAAATTTGTTGATAATGGCTTGTTTGAGTGCGGGAATGCCATCAACAGCCGTATATCTAGTGTGGCCTTGATTAATAGCTTCCACGGCGGCGGCTTTGATATGATCGGGCGTGTTAAAATCAGGCTCTCCGGCGCCTAAGCCGATAATGTCATGTCCGGCGGCTCGCATTTCGGCGGCGCGGGCTGTGACGGCTAAGGTGAGGGATGGTTTAATGGCTTGAACACGTTGAGCAATTTGTAAAGTCATTGTTGATTTCCTTGTAAACTCAAGTTGTTGTTGTAAATAAAAATCCTTGTGCTGGACGGGTTTCTATATTAGCCATAAACAGGAAAGTGAGTACATAACGATAGCACTTCAGCTTTCACCTTAGTTTGCATGTCAAAATTTTTTATGTCGTCAAGTATATCACTAATCCATCCTGCTACTTGGCGAGCTTCAGTAATTTCTAAACCTCGTGTAGTGATGGCGGGTGTACCAATACGAATACCACTGGTGACGAATGGTGATTGTGGGTCATTAGGAACAGCATTTTTATTTACCGTGATATTAGCTTGTCCCAAAGCGGCATCGGCAGCTTTGCCAGTAATACCTTTGTCAATTAAATCCACCAAAAACATGTGGTTATCTGTGCCACCTGAGACAATTTTGTAACCACGTTCTATTATCACAGTAGCCATTGTCCGTGCATTTTCTAGGACTTGTGCTTGGTAGGTTTTGAATTCAGGCTGTAAAGCTTCTTTTAGTGCAACAGCTTTAGCAGCAATCACATGCATGAATGGACCACCCTGTGTGCCGGGGAAGACTAACGAATTAAGTTTCTTTTCAATTTCTGGATTGGCTTTGGCAAGAATTAAGCCGCCGCGAGGGCCGCGTAACGTTTTATGCGTCGTAATAAATTTTTAAGTGGAATTTCTCTTTTTCGTTTGACACCAATTTCCAAATT
>LUTY01002686.1 GCA_001640045.1 Candidatus Thiomargarita nelsonii
GGCTACAACGCCAAATCGTGCTTCTAGGACTTCAATAACATTTTCCCGTATCTCTTCGAGTGAGCCTTCTTGAAGTCCCGTATGAAATCCTTTCTGAACGCCCTGATTATAAAGTTGTTTGCCTGCCACTGTGTCCATTAGATCAAAATTCAACATAGCAGTCACCTCCTCACGTTTGATTTGACGAAATCTTTTGAGTACAAAAAAACCCAAAATATCCAATATTTCCTGCTGTTGGCTTAATGGAAAAGTCTGCCTCACTTGATCGCGCCATTCCCGCCCTTTCATCAACATCATCAATAGGTTCGCCTTTTCATCTTTGGCGGATAATGTAAAGGGTGCCAAAACGAGCAATTTAGGATCCATTGTTCGCAGTTCATCTTCTGTATAATCACTTAGCACAATCTCCCGAAACCAGCCGTTCAAGCATTTAGAGTCTCCTATTTTCAGGGCTTCAAAGGGCAAAGCGGCGGCTTGGCATTCGGGATTAGTGTAAATAATACCTGCTATCACTTCGCCTTGATACTTTTGCTGGGCACAGCCTTGGAAAATAGCAGCGGCTAAGCGATAGCGACTAAAGGGTTCTGGGTAAGCTTGGAATTCGATAAAGACAAGTTGGTTTTCGCTCTCCAGCATCACAATGCATTCTATTTCTGGTTTTTCCTGAAATGTGACTGCCTGAAAGTGGTATCGTTCCGCTTTTTCCGGGGAAACCCCCAGCAGTTTGAGGAAACTATTGCCGCTGATTTTCATAAGTTGTAAGAAGGCTTCATCGGTGTTTCGTGTTGTTTTCTCTTTTCTCATTGCAGTTCTCTCCTTCTTACATCAATCCCTGCTCTGTAAGAGATACGCTAGTTCCATCCCCAATCACAAAATGATCTAACACTCGCACCTCTATTAATTTTAAGGCATCAATAAGCCGTTTCGTGATGGCAATATCGGCATCACTCGGATCGGCAACGCCAGATGGGTGGTTGTGTGCCAAAATCAAGGCAGCCGCGTTATATTTTAATGCACGTTTGACAACTTCGCGTGGATAAACACTGGCACTGTCTATCGTACCATAAAATAGTTCTTCAAATTTTATAACTCTATGTTTATTATCTAAAAATAAACATGCAAAGACTTCATAATCTCGACCGCTGAGTTCCGACATTAAGAAATTGCGTGTATCATCAGGGCTCGTCAAGGCATTGCCGCGTTCTAAACATTCGCGTAAATAGCGACGGCTCATTTCGACGCTGGCTTTTAATAGGACGTATTTGGCATCACCTAGCCCTTTGGCTTGGCAAAAGAGATCATGATCTGCCCCCAATAAACTGCGTAAATCACCAAATTCATCCAATAAATCTCGGGCTAAATCTAAAGCGCTTTTCCCCCGAACACCGGTACGCAAGAAAATGGCTAATAATTCAACATTGGTCAAGGCTGTCGCGCCACGCTGCAATAATTTCTCGCGGGGGCGCTCTTCCAGCGGCATGTCAGTAATTTTTACCGTTGCCGGTTTGGGGGGCATTTCAGCAATTTTGTCAGTCACAAGCTAGCACTCCTTATCTAACAATTAAGTACCGAATCATGAATTTTAAGGTATTTTGGAATATTCGAAAATCTTGGACTCCAAAATACCTTAAAATTTGTGACTAGGTACTTACGACGATTGCGAGAAAAGGCAAGAAATTCTTGTTCTAAGGCTTGTCTCTTAAGCTCAGCCTCTGAAGAGTTGGTACTCAGGTAATCTTTCATGACGGGTGACTGACTCAAAAACATGAGATCACCTTTAACGCTTGTCAAGAAAGAGCTTATATTATTAGCAAGTGTTTTAGCTTGCATTGTTTGTGTCGTCAGTGCCTGCGTCCGTAAGGTTTGGCTCGATATTTGTATCGCGTAAATGCCAGTCACGAGTGCTGGAATGAATGTGACAATGGAAAATAGGATGATTAATTTTGTTCGCAGTCGGTGATGAATTTTCATAAAATATCTACTGTCCAAGATAAATCTTGGACTCCTTTTAGATTGCAACCGGAGATTTAAATAGCTATGCCAATCAATCAAGTGAGTTCAAAAATAACCCAGCCTAAATCACAGGGCGCCTCTCAAGCTATGCTTTATGGCACTGGCATGACTCAAGAAGATATGAATAAAGCCCAAGTGGGCATTGCCAGTGTTTGGTATGATGGTAACACTTGTAATATGCACTTGCTCGATTTAGCCACAAAAGTCAAAGAAGGCGTGATAGCCGCCTCACTAGTGGGTATGCGTTTTAATACCATTGGCGTTAGTGATGGCATTTCAATGGGCACATCTGGTATGAGTTTTTCATTGCAATCCCGTGATTTAATTGCAGATTCCATTGAAACGATGATGGGCGCACAATGGTATGATGC
>LUTY01002687.1 GCA_001640045.1 Candidatus Thiomargarita nelsonii
TGAGTTTTCATTATTGGCGCAATCAAGGTTTGCTACAAAAAACTAAATTTGTCACATTGCAAGACAGTTATCATGGCGAAACCTTGGGCACCTTAGCAGTCGGAGATGTCGCTCAAAACGAAGTGGCCGTACCCTTGTGTGAAACATACCTTCGTTAATAGACGGACAAATTTCCAAAATTTGCCAAAATTTTTTTGAACACCATTTAATAGACATTATAGCTATCCAGAAAAATTCTACGCCCAGACCTCTGAGGTTTCCAAAACCTCAGAGGTCTTTTGGGGACAAAACTTTTCTGGAGAACATTATCACGCGATGTCCAATTTTTTTAAAATTCGACCTTGTGTCATTATCGGAAATAAGCTCAATGTAGGGTGTGTTGAATGGAACGAAGTTCCGTTCAACACACCCATCTGAGTCTGCTAACAGCTAATCAGCGATTATTGAACGCCCCATAATTCTACTAAGTACTGAAGCACAACATCTGGTATTTTGCCGGACGAGGTTGCAAACTGGGGTGTTAAATTTGAATTGAGCGATTATTTTTCACCCTATTTTTGTTCCATTTTGATGAAAGGCTTGCCTCCTCTGAGATAAAGTCGATTGACCGATAGAATCTTCTATCCAATCGTTAACATCTTGCTGATAAATAACGGTGGATTACGCGATTCACCCTACATTGATATGGTTTTTCCGGCACGATATGGCATTGGGCGAGATGGTGCGTAGGACGCACCCGGAACGATCTTTTCTTAATTATAAAGCTTTTCTTAATTATAAAATTTAATATGAACTACATATTCACTCACATAAAGGTATAAAAATGCAACTAACAATAGATTAGATTTACCTAATATTTGGCCTAGTGAAAAAACCGCTCAGTTAATTGAGAAGATAGAGCAAATTTTTATAAAGGAAAAGGTGTCTTTTGAAATTAAAACTGAATTTCCAGCAGAATATGATTCATGGGATAAGCTTGATATTGAAGAAATTTCAGTTGATACTGGTATTAAAGATTTTGCCCAAAATCACGATTATTATTTGTACGGGACACCTAAAAAATCATGAAACCCATATTAAAAAAAAATGTGATAAATACAATTATCAATTATTTTTTATAAATAATTGTATTTATTATGAGGTCAAATTGGCTTCGCCGTTTGCAAACCTATTAACGGAAAAAACGGATTGATTCAATATTACCAACAAACCAATCTGTTCGTTAATCCCTCGTCCAAGATAAATCTGGCCGACTCCAAAATAAAAGCACTTTGTGTTTTAGCATTTATTCTTGATTTTCATCCGAATCTGTCCCAGCAATGCCAGAAAGGCAGTCCTACGCACCTCACGCAGCAGCATATCATCTGATTTTGAATTATACTTATATTGCAATATATTTATTTATTTTGTAATCAATGGAGGTTAACATGTCTGGAAAACCCGCAGCCCGCCTGGCTGATCCGGTAAGTCACCCATTACCCCCTGTTTTAACAGGCGTACCGACCAGTCCAAATATTTTGATTGGATATAAACCAGCTTGGAAGGGCGTACCTGCGGCTTCTGCCACCGCGTTGAAAGCCGCCAAAAAAGTTTCAGATACGGCAATTAAAGTGGCTAAGGCGGCCACAAAAGCCGCTTCAGGCACCCCCGCCTTTCCCGCCGTCAAAGCGGCTGAAGAAGCCACAAAAGCGGCATGCTTAGCCAGTATGGGCAGTACAATTAGTAGCATGTCGATGGGCGCGGACATTCATATCTGTACGACGCCCTATCCGATTCCACCGCATGGCCCTGGAGTGGTCATTAACGGTAGCAAAACGGTCTTAATCAATAATCTACCCGCCGCCCGTCAGGGAGATACGGTTTTAGAGGCGATTGGTGGCCCTAATAAAATTAGTCAGGGGTGTATGACGGTGAAAATAGGGGGGTAAGTACTGAATTAGGAATTTTAAGGTATAAAAGGAGTCCAAGATAAATCTTGGACTCCAAAATGAAAAAAATTATGGAAACCTCAGTACGCCTGACTGAATCTGAAATCAAGGCGATTAAACAAAGCGTAGAGACATTAGATTGTCAGGCTAAAATTTATTTGTTTGGTTCGCGTGTGGATAGTCGTAAAAAAGGTGGAGATATTGATTTGCTCATCTTGTCGCAACAACTTAATTTTGATGATAAATTACGTATTAAAATACAGCTATTTGAACAGATTGGTGAACAGAAAATTGATATTGTGATTGCCAAGGATACGAGTGATCCTTTTGTGCGAATCGCCTTAAAACAAGGAGTTATGCTATGAGCGAAGATTTGCGGCTATTGCTGAAACAGCAATTGATATTATTGGATGATGCTGTCAATGTTCTCACTTTTTCCGAGCAAAAATGTCAAG
>LUTY01002688.1 GCA_001640045.1 Candidatus Thiomargarita nelsonii
CACCCTACATTTGACTACCCACCCTACATTTGACTTCTCGTTCCCACGCTCTGCGTGGGAAACGAAGTAACGAAACGGAGTGGAGATCATGCATGTAGCGACGCTCTGCGTCGCGTGTTCCCTTAGTCAGAGCGTCCTTCGGGACAAGCCCTTCTGATGTTTTCTTCGATTTGACTTCTATGCATAGCAGCACTCCCTTTCTCTCTTTCTTCATCCTCATAAATATCATCGACAGTCGCATCCAAAATACTCAACCAAGTCTTTATTTGTTCTGGCGTTGTTGCCGGTTGACCAAGCGATTTGGCTTCGGTTTTAGCTATCTCTATGTTATACAGCACATCAACAGATTCACAAACCAATGTCCACCACTCTGCTGGTTCAAAATCATCTTCACTAAATCGGTCATCGGCTATTCCCTTTGCGGAAAGTTTTGTCTCTTTGAACGACGGTTGGGGTGATTTGTCAGTTTCGAGGGGGCAAGCGTTTCTTATGTTCTCTTCGATAATACTTCTCAGCATAGCTGTACTCCCTTTCAATCTTAGTTCATCTCTATAAATATCATCGACAGTCGCATCCAAAATACTCAACCAAGTCTTTATTTGCTCTGGCATTGTTGCCAGTTTACCAACCGATTTTGGTTCTGTTTGAGTTATTTCTCGGTCATACACCACATCAAGAGATTCACAAACCAATTTCCACCATTCTGGTGGTTCAAAATCACCTTCTATAAATCGGTAATCGGCTACTCCCTTTGCAGAAAGATGGGCATTATTTTTTTTGATAATTACAGGTGGTTTGCCTGCTTTTAGGCCACGGGGACAAGTTTTTTTACCCTTCCAAGCCGCCAAAATCTTACGATGGTAATTCATCGTTTCTTTAAACGGAGGACAACCTTTATACTTCTTGACTCTGTGGGGTCCTGCGTTATAGGCACACAATGCAAATTTGGCAGAACCAAAACGCTTCAATTGTTCGCTAAAATAATAGACACCACAATTAATATTTTGGGATGGATCATATAACTCTTTTGTCTCCAACCCACAAGCTTTTTTACCTGTGGTAGGCATGATTTGCATGAGCCCAATGGCACCGGCATGGGAAACGACATTTTGGCGCCAACGGCTTTCCTGATTAATGATGGCACAGACTAATGAGGCATCAACCTTGTACTTTTGTGCCGCCCGCCGTGCCATCTCGTCAAGGGTTTGAGGATATGCAGTCGGCATATAAAGCAAGCTCGAAGTGATTAAAGCAAGTAAAATGGCAGCGACTCCTTTCATTTTTCTTTGTCTCATTTTGTCATGCACTCCTAAATCATTTCAGTTATCAGTTATCATAAAAATCATAGTGACTTTTATGGCAAGATATAATTATACTACAAAATAGGAGTCCAAGATTTATCTTGGACGTCCAAGATAAATCTTGGACTCCTAGCCAAAATATAAAAGCACTTGATTTTTGGATCAGAATCCCTCAATATATTAGCACTCTCCAAGCTAGACTGCTAAAAAGCAGAATTATTACATAAATAGGGGGATACAATGTCAAACGCATTAGCCTTAAATTTCAACACAAAAATTGCGGTTTTGAGTCAAGATGTTGAAAGCTATACACGGACTGTTAAAACGATTCCTATGTTAGATGCCGACAAAGAACGAGAGTTGGCAGAGCGTTTGCAAAATGAGGGTGATCTAGAGGCGGCACGGCAACTGGTCATGTCACACTTACGTTTTGTTCTATATATTGCCCAAAGCTATCGTGGTTATGGTTTACCCGAAGCCGATTTAATCCAAGAAGGCAACATCGGTTTGATGAAAGCCGTTAAGCGATTTGATCCTACTGTTGGTGTGCGTTTAGTGTCATTCGCTGTGCATTGGATACGTGCAGAGATTCACGAATTTATTTTACGCAACTGGCGCATCGTGAAAGTGGTAACAACCAAAGCGCAGCGTAAACTGTTTTTTAAATTACGCAGCAAGAAAAAACGCTTAGGTTGGTTGTTGTCAGAGGAAGTTGAAAATATTGCCAAGGATTTAGGTGTTAGCAACAAAGATGTTTTAGAAATGGAAAAACGTTTGAGTGCTCAAGATGTTGCTTTTGATGCACCTAGCGATAATGACAATGAAGATGAGGCGTTTGCACCAGCGGCTTATTTAGAAGACAATCGTTATGATCCGGCGGTGCTGGCAGAACAGGATGATTGGGAGGCGCAGGGGCATAAACAGTTGCACCGCGCCTTTGAAAAATTGGATGCGCGTAGTTTGGATATCCTGCAAAAGCGTTGGCTGAGTGAAGAAAAAAGCACTTTGCAAGAATTGGCTAAGCACATGATGTAATTCGACTGGTAGAAGTTTTAAGGAACGTGCATGAAATAACTTAG
>LUTY01002689.1 GCA_001640045.1 Candidatus Thiomargarita nelsonii
TTCAGCCAAAGTTATTACTTTCAACAAGCGCCTAGCGTCTGGGCTGGCACGTTCAATTGATGAATAATGGGTGGTATCCATTGTCGTTATCTCCTTTATATGTTTGAATCAGACATCAGAGGTTCAAGCACCAAGCGATCAGCTACGGGATAATCCTTGGTTTTATTAGGTAAGTATTCGCCTTTTTGCCATAGGGGGAGCAAATCATCGTAGTGGGGCGATAGTAATTGTCCCGATTGTCCCATAGGGTGGATATAGCGTGAATTATCTAGTTTCGCTAAATCAATCACTTGACGATAACTCGCCCCGTGAATCATCCTAAAATTTTCCGGATCATATATAGCTTTATTGATCGTAAACATATCGCCAGCAAAGGGTATTTTGCGATCAGAAAAAAAGGCTAAAGGCGTATGAGTCAGCAGCGGATGCTTGAATGTGGCTTGATGCAATTGTCCCCAAGCCGGAATCTTGTCGTCCCACCGAGCCAATGTTTGTTCTAGCACTTGAGTCGCATATTCAAGGCAAGTCATTTTCAAGGCTTCACAAGCCACATCGCCATTTTGCATCGCTGTCAAAAAATAGCTTGGGTAGTCAATCCAGTATTCTTCTCCCGTTTCTGGTTTGGTTAGCCCCGAAAGTCCTACATACCAGGAATGAAACACGGTCGCTTCTTGAGAATTGAGACTCATATTGCCATCCCAAGTCAGTAGTCGCTCGCGCCATTGTTGTCCCCGTACTGAAGTAGGCGTGAGCTTTTGTAAAACGGGCACAAAGTCTTTGTGTAACAATGAAATCGTGTCTAATTGCATAGTGATCATATCGGCAATGCTGTGCTTTTCTTGGTTGCGTATCTTATGCTCAATCCGTGTCGAACGGTAGTATCCAGTCCATTCTAGGGAAATGGTGTATGGATAATCAGACGGCGCGATATTCTGATTAGCGGTGAAAATATAGTCTTGTTCAGGATTGAACATTTCTGGCAACTCTTCAAACGGGATAAAGCCTTGCCAATCCCATTCTCCATTGCCAGGCATAGGATAGAGCCCACTATGGCCGGGTTTACGGATGGGTAGCAGTCCAGAGGCAAAATAACCAATATTGCCTTTGACATCGGCATACACAAAATTTTGGCTAGGCACAACATAGCGTTTCATGGCCGCCTTAAATTCGGTCCAGTTTTGGGCCTTGTTCAAAGTAAAATAAGCATCAAGAGTGGTATCAAAGGGGTGATGACCTATCCAACGTAAGGCTAAAGGGGCCGCATCGGGTATATCTTCCACAACATCACTAATCACCGGCCCATAAACGGTTTCGCGCACTGTCAGTGCGACGGGCGGTTCACCTTTGACGTGAATGGTTTCGGTGCGGATTTGATAGGGTTTAACTTGGTTTTGATAGAGATAACCCTTGCCATCGTCACTTTCTTGCAATACATATAAATCTTCTACATCAGCCGCGACATTAGTTATGCCCCAAGCAATGTGGTTATTATGCCCAATTATTATGCTTGGTAAACCCGGTAAAGTCGCACCAATAACATTTTCATCAGGCCCCTCAAGGTGCATGAGATGCCAAGTGGAAGGAATCCCTAGCAATAAATGGGGATCGTTAGCCAACAAAGGTTTACCGCTCAAAGTGCGTGAGCCGCCTAGTACCCAATTATTAGAAGCCCCGGCAAGAGTGGGTAAGCGTTTCATCATAGCGAGTAAGGCTTCAGCCGACTTTCTATTGGCATCATTGGGCCTGGTTTTTTCTGGTGATTCTACGGATACTCTCTTTTCAAAAGATAACATCCGTTTCGGCATCAAGGAAAACAACGCGGGGCCATTTTCAGGAGAAAGCGGCATTAATTGGGCGATACGCTCTCGACTCAACCCTTTAGCGAGTAGATGATACCGTTTCAATTCGGTTTTGCGATTTCTGGTCAAGCCAAAAGCCATCATTTTAGCCCACACCATCACATCCGCCGGTGTCCAAGGTTCAGGGAAAAAGCCTAACAATTGAAATTCCAACGGCAACGACGGTTTGGTGGCTAAATAAGCATTAATCCCATTCACATAAGCGTCTATAGTCGCTTTACCGGTCGCACTTAAGTCTTGCGTTTGAAAACTAATGTTCTTCTATTTAAATTGCATATGTCAATGGTACTTTTTCCGCGTTCAGTTATTCCTTTAATTTTACCGTTGGGTAAAAATACTAAATGCTCTTCAGGTTTATCTATTTCAGGATTGAGTAACAATGGTTTTTCATTTAACAGGTATTGTGAATCAGCCCGACACGAGGCTTTATCTAATTCGCCTCGACTATCTCGTGGTGGTACTGTCACTCTGATGCCTGTCGGTGCAATAGGAAATTTGTTAGATTTCGCACCTTTGCCA
>LUTY01002690.1 GCA_001640045.1 Candidatus Thiomargarita nelsonii
GATGGCGATAAAACTGAAGAATTAGAGGTGGTTGGAAAAGTGGGCAAGCGCAATACGGGTACTATATTGCGATTTTGGCCTAATCCTAAATATTTTGATTCTCAACGTTTTTTGATACCCCGTCTCACTCATATTTTACGCGCCAAAGCGGTACTTTGTGCCGGTTTGACTATCACTTTTGAAGATGAAAATACGGGAGAAAAATTAGAGTGGCATTATAAGGAAGGTTTGACCACTTATTTGCTCGATAATTTGGGAGATGTGGAAAGTTTGCCAGAGATGCCCTTTATGGGTCATTTTGAGGCGACAACGGAAGCCGTTGATTTTGCGCTGATGTGGATTCCTGAAGGAAATTTGTTGACGGAAAGTTATGTCAATTTAATTCCGACCACACAAGGAGGAACTCATGTTAATGGATTACGCGGTGGCTTATTAGAAGCGATGCGCGAATTTTGTGATTATCGCAATCTTTTACCACGGGGGGTCAAATTAGCACCTGAAGATATTTGGGAACGTTGCGCCTATATTTTATCAGTCAAATTGGAAGAACCGCAATTTTCTGGACAAACCAAGGAACGGCTTTCTTCGCGTACTTGTGCCACCTTTGTCTCTGGGGTGGTACGCGATGCTTTTTCGCTGTGGCTAAATCAACATGTTGAATTTGGAGAACAAATTGCGGAACTTGCGATTAAGCACGCGCAAAAACGTCTCCGTGCGGAAAAGAAAGTTGTCCGCAAAAAAGCGACAAATGGTCCGGCTTTGCCAGGAAAGTTGGCTGATTGCAGCCTACAAGATGTGAAGCAAACGGAATTATTTTTGGTAGAAGGAGATAGTGCAGGCGGATCATGTCGGCAGGCGCGTGATCGGACTTTTCAAGCCGTAATGCCTTTGCGAGGTAAAATTCTGAATACTTGGGAAGTTGATACCAACCAAGTGCTGGCTTCACAAGAAGTACATGATATTGCAGTAGCACTGGGCATTGATCCGGGTAGTGATGATTTAAAAGATTTACGTTATGGCAAAGTGTGCATTTTAGCTGATGCGGATTCTGATGGCGCACATATTGCCACCTTGTTATGTGCTTTATTTGTTAAACATTTTCGTCAACTTGTAAAAGAGGGACATATTTATATTGCAACGCCGCCTCTTTTCCGTATTGATGTTGGCAATTCAGTGTATTATGCATTGAATAATGATGAAAAACAAGGCATCTTAGATCGTATTGCGGCTGAGAAAAAACGTGGACAAGTGAATGTGCAACGCTTTAAAGGTTTGGGCGAGATGAATCCTTTACAGTTGCGTGAGACGACGATGGCACCGGCGACGCGGCGCTTGATTCAGTTGACTTTGGATGAGGCGGAGGAGACGGAGAATATGATGAATATGTTGCTGGCAAAAAAACGGGCGACGGATCGCAAGGCTTGGTTAGAAAGTAAAGGGAATTTGGCTGTGGTTTAAGAAAGAACGGCGGGGTTGCTAAAACCCTACCGTTTTTTTTTCTCGTTCCCACGCGAGGCAAAGGAACGAGAAAAGACGCATTTACTAGAAGTTCCATCGAAACAGATAGCAATTACCATTATCAGTGTTAAAGAATTAATCAGGGGGCGCTTGGCACAAATCCGCAAAGCAACTAAACCTGATGCTCGTGTCAAAGCCTACTATTGGCTATCACTCGACTCACAAGTTTTTTGTCGCTGTTGTGAGTACAACGAATGTTCAACAACCAAAAAATCGCGCAAAAATCCTATTTTTTTTTTAAATGTGAGTACAAGCAATGCCAGACAACGAATAAAAACAAACCGGCTCAAGACTCAAGGCTCAAGCGATAATGGTTTTATTCGGGCTCGATCATTGGTTGTACTCATCGCGGAAACTTTAACTGAAAATGTTAAATATGTCGCCAAATGCCCGATAATACATGACTTAATGGCATTGAGTTTGCAGCTCCGTAACTTGAGGATTGAATCGGAAACGTTTCCGACGGGGTTGCATACGCAGTGGCGGAACGCCCAACACCGTCCAGCAGGGGTTTGTGTGTTTTTGAGGTGATTTTAAAAATGAGCCTAAAATCCAAGAAGCTAGTAAAAATGCGGCTTGTGTGTTAAGTGAACAATGCCATTAAGTTAAGGAGAATGGAGCGTGCCGGTGTAGGCGATTTTTCTGGTTTCCACGCGCCAGCGCACTCCGTTATACACTTTATTAGCTGGCTTGGTTTTAAGGGCAAGCGAGCACCCGCCCAAGACTGAAACCAAGCACAGCGAGTACACCAAAACCTAATGCGCCCGCCTTACTACCCCTAATGGGAGACTGAAACTGCGAATAGGGGACGTGGTTGTTATAAAAAGCAAAGTCTTACTACCCCTAATGGGAGACTGATA
>LUTY01002691.1 GCA_001640045.1 Candidatus Thiomargarita nelsonii
AAAAATTTTAAGTCCTTGAGCCTATTGCAAAAAGATTAAAATATTTGACGAATGGAGTGTCAAAAAATTGAAAAAGATTTCCCATTTTAAGAAAAAGTCTAATTACTCGCTATAAAAATGCAATGAAAGCTAAAAATGACTAAAAAAAGCCTTTTTTTGACCATCTCTCCCCATTGAGAGTATTTTTTATAACTTTTTGTTTATATAGGTAATATTACTTAAGTGACCAATCGCACTAATTGATCAACGGTCACCACTAATATTCCAAACATCAAATGAGAGAAAACTTTAGCATGACCTCGCACACGGACGTGTCGTCCCCCAAATTCGTCTTTTAAACGACCATTAACACGCTCTGAAGTACTTCTTTCCCGATAACGTACTTGCTCTGGTAACTCAAAATGAATGAATTCAAGCCGTTCTTTCTCGGCTTGAAGTTCCTCTTTCAAAGCTTTATCACGGCGGGGATTGACATCTATAATAGGAACCTGACCCAATTCAATACTTTTTTTCTTGATCTCATCGGCATCGTATGCCGAATCCATCAAATCATAAAGGTTAGTGACTCGCTGAGAGGTGATTTCTGCTAAAGGAGTTGCAGCTTGGCTGTCATGTGTCGAGGCTGAGGTTAACACACACGAAATAGGAACTTGACCGTCGGCAGTGTCAATATGCAACTTGTAACCTATCCAAGTCTCTTTATAGCCCTTGCTGTTTTTCTTGGAACCAACATCACACTCCTTTGGTAAGTCATCAAGCATCTCTTCAAGACTCATTTTTTCTTGACGTTGTAGGCGAGTCAGCTCTTTGACAACTTCTTCGCCTTTCTTGGGACGACCACGTTTCCGTTTGGGTTTCTCTTCTTCTATTTCTTTTTTCACGGGCTTTTCACGAGCTTCGATTTCTGTCGCATCTCTTGAAATATGCCCAATGACTTGTTCTTGATAGAGGTTTTTTATTAATGTTTCATGTACCCGCGAAGCCAATTCTGTCCGGGCAAACTCAGAAAACGCACGAGAAAAGGTTGACTCACTTGGTATATCACTTTTTCTCTCCCAACCACATATTCGCCGAAGAACTGGGTCGCATTCCAGACGATCTAATAAAATTATTGTCGTTGGCATGTCATAAGCCGCTTTAGCAACAAAAGCTCTCGCTATAGCAACTCGGTCACTGATAGGACGACCCGGAACACAGAAATAACTTGGAAGATATTCTTCTAGTCGAATGATTTCCAATACGGTGATAAGTCTTTGCTGTTTTTCCGTCAAATCGCCTAGTTCTTCTTTCAACCAAGGAAATAAGCTTCCTTGAATTGTCAGCCAGTATTGGGATAAAGTTTCTTTGAGTTTGTTCATATCAAAAATACCAAAGGTATGGCTTGCTTGAGTGACTTTTTTTTATTATACTCCTTAAATCGTATTTTGATAAGCTAAAAAATCTCGCTTTCTTGGAGTTTTGCAAGAGGCTCCCTTTTTAATAAAAGAGAAATAAAAGCCAGAACCACCATTTGCAAAGAGGTATTTAATTGTCTTTCACAGTTTTTCCAGAGTCTTCTACATTTTTCTAACCATGCAAAAGAACGTTCTACTATCCATCTTTGGGGAATCACTTCAAAAGTATGAAGTTCATTCATTTTAGCAACTTCAACTTCAGAACCAATAAGTTTCTTAATAGAATCAGCAAAATATTCACCCGTATAAGCACCATCGACTAAAACATTAACCACATTTGGAAAAAATGAGGAAGAATTTTTAATTCCTTCTATAGCACCTTCTCTATCCGTTTTATCCGCTGCCGTAATATGAAACGAAGTGGCGGGACGCCCATCATATGTGGACGTCCTCCGGTGTCTACCGCAATATGTCTTTTGATTCCTGACACTTTTTTGCCAGCATCATAGCCTTTAGTCTCCGCTGTATCAGTGTTTTTAACACTTTGAGAATCAAAAATGAGAAAAGATGTCTATTCTTGACGAGCTTCGGAAAGTCTATTTTCAACAACTAATTGATTTAAAATAGTTTATAATAAACTATCAGAGGTTTCTGTTTCCTTCTTTTTCCACTGACGGAAATAACTATAAACGGTTTGCCAGACTGGAAATTCGTGCGGAAGCATTCTCCATTGATACCCGGTTTTAAGAATATATAAAATAGCACAAAAAACTTCGTATAAATCAATAATTCTTGGTTTAGTCTTTTTTTTCGCTGATTCTAATAAAGGTTGAATTCTTTCAAATTGTTCTTTAGTAATATCACTTGGATATGAATTTCTCATCTGTTTCTTCCTAGAAGTTAAATCGGAAGATTATTCTACTATGTTTTTGTATAAAAAACAATATTTTTATATATTTTTTGGCTTAAAAAAGATTTCAAAC
>LUTY01002702.1 GCA_001640045.1 Candidatus Thiomargarita nelsonii
CATTCGTCATCCAAGCGGAGCTATTTATGCGTTTAAAATGGTGTGATTCGCATTTAATTTTACCAATTTCTGATTTAGCCGATAGTCATGTATTATATAGAAAATTGGTCCGTGTGGTTTGATCTCAAAATTATATTTATGACCATTTTTAAAGTTTTTTTTGATAAGAATGCCTATTAAATATTCGGGAATATGCCGAAAACGATTTGAAGATTGCACCCTAAGTACACGACAAGAGACTTGTCCCTTAATAAGGCAAACCATTGATATTCATTCAATCTGGCCTATTATATTTTCAATGGGTTAGCTTATTAAGGGACAAGTCTAATAATTTGACGAACAGTTGAAATTCTTGAAACTTTTCGGTTGCAAAGAAGATTCTGTAGGTAGTCCAACCCATAACGAAATAGGCGGATTAAAGGACGACCAATGGTGGTTTTTAAAGGGATAGGTCGTTGTTGATGTAACCATTCTCCGGTCCGGTGTGCCCAAACGAAAGTAATAGCTAATATTGCAATCATTGAACTGATACGCTCATTTTCGGTTATATGGGTAGATTCAAAATTGAATCCTCGACTTTTTAAACAACCAAACAGTGTTTCTATCTGCCAGCGTTTGCCATAGTTGACAAGGGCCGTTTCTGGTGATTCGGTGGTAGCTATGATGAGAAATTCATCAACTTTGGTTTTAAGACCAACAAGATATAATTTTTGTCCCCAAATTGAACGTTTACCAGAAAGAATGAGGCTCTCCCCGACTGACAGGTGATTGAACAATGTCCACGCATTCACAAGCTGTCCTCTCGCATTGGCGACTTCCGTGTTGTTTTTTATACGGATGCATAACTTAATATTTTGTTCTCTCAAATATTCAATTAACGAATTACCAAGAAATTCTCTATCAGCGGTGACGCAAGCTATTTTTTCCGTAACCATTGAGCTTAATAAAGCGTTCCATGAGTGCTATGCGCTCACGAGTCTGACTATTACCACCTTTGGGTAATAATGTCCATAAGATGGGAAAAGCTATCCCTTTATGAGCTATCTAACAATCGGATATTTATCTTCTTTTCTTTTCTTTTTACCAAAGTGCCCGCTCCCATTCGTTAGCAGGTAATAAATTTATTAATAGACGTGCTATCTCATCATAATTAAAAGAAAAGAAAATTTTTGAAAAAAACCTTGCAACCGTCTATAGTTTGAATTTTCGATGAACTACCGGAAAATGCAACGGCAATTTTAGCCAAGTTAACCGTTCTAACCTGAATTAGGGCTATGACCATTTTTACTAGAAGTTCAAGCCTAGAACCGTGCCAGTTTAGGGATTTTTTGAATGTATTTTTTAATTCTTGTTCTGCTTTCATTAAATATTCTCCACACCAGTCCATTTTTTTAAAAAAATTAAAATTTATAATAGATATCAATAGAATAGGTAATATTGTCGTGTACTGAGGTTTGATACATAAAGAGGGTGCGCAACTTGGCGTTTTTTTTATAAAGCAAACAACACATTTTTTTTATGGTTATGAAGGTTTTTTTGTCGTTATCAGGTATCCGCACTTGATTTTTTTATCACATAAATCACATAAATCACATAAATCACAGTTCAAACCTTATTAAGGAACAAGTCTATTGTTTGTGGGCTACCAAGGACAAGGCACGATTGGGCGTACTATCCAAAAATATGGGCCACAGAATGGGTGGGTGGAAATTGAAGGTAAGCGTTATACGATTAATGCTCAAGTGCATACGATTAGTGGCTACTGTGCTCATGCGGATCAACGGAATTTAGTCAACTTTGTTAAACGGATGCGTCATAAGCCAAAGGAAATTCGGTTAGTAGATGGAGATGAAGACGCTAAACGAGCGTTAGCTGAAGAATTGGGTGAAGTTTGTCCCAGGGGAGATGAAACGGTTCGTATTCTTGATTGATAACTGATAACTTAATTACTGATGAGTAATACCTTGACAATGTCACATTCAAATGTAGGGTGGGTTTAGCTGCGCGATACTTCGCGCAGCTAAACCCACCCTACATTGTTACATTGGCTGAAATGTGACATTGTCAAAATACTATTCAACACGAATTGATCATTGAAGCCGGCCATACTGAGAGGCAATATTGGAAAGATTTATGGAGATACCCCTAATCCACCATAAAAAAAAATTTAAAACTAATTTTTCATTATAACATCATACTGTTACGATATGTTGTGGTGAAGAGTTTGATCATCAATTTGGTGAAAAAAACAGCTAAAGATCTCTTGTTTTTTAACTAGGAAACAATTATTATGAAAACATAACATAAAAAATAATTGGGTGAAAATAATGAGTCAAGGCATATTACCTTTTAAATATGAAGTCGAACCCGTGAATTCTGATATGACCGCTTTAGCGCAGCGATCCATCGTACTTAGATTTAGCCACCGTTTGTGGGCTAACCGACTCAATAAGACGACATTTAACCGTCAATTCAAAAAAACAGCAAGGCTGGACGGATGAACAAATAGTTATGGCATTGGTATTACTGAACCTAGCCGGTGGCGAAAGTGTCGATGATTTGCGAATATTGGAAGGAGATGAAGGTTTTGCCAAGGTGATGAGAAGAGTGGAAACACACGGTTTACCACGTAGAGAAAGACGTGCCTTGGAAAAACGATGGCGCAAACAACGTCGGCGTGCGGTGCCATCACCTTCGCATGTTTTCAGATATTTAGCGGCTTTTCATGATTCCAAGGAAGAAACTAAGCGTCAACCTGGAAAAGCTTTTATCCCGAAACCGAATAAAAAATTACATAATATACAAATAGTTAACACTGTTCTCCTGGCGTTTGCTCAACTAAAAAATCCCCAACGAACGGCTACCTTAGATATGGATGCCACCCTGGTGGAAACTCAAAAACGACAATCATTATTTTGTTATAAAGGTTATAAATCTTATCAGCCCATAAATACTTACTGGTTTGAACAAAATATCGTGGTGCACTCTGAATTTCGAGACGGAAATGTGCCCGCTGGGTACGAGCAACTTCGGGTTTTTCAAGCCTTTGGGGGTGGAAAAAGTCTTTTTACGTTCTGATACCGCCGGTTATCAACATGAATTGCTTCAAGACTGTGCTGAGGCTAAAAACGAACGTTTTGGTGTCATTGAGTTTGCTATTGGGGTCGATGTCACACCGGCATTTAAAGAGGCTGTGGCAACTGTGTCCGAGAATCAATGGCAACCGCTGTACGACGAGATAGGGCCAGGTCAAAAAATCAAAACTTCTCAAGAATGGGCAGAAGTTTGTTTTGTACCAGAAGGATTAGCCCATAAAAAAACTGGACCTGATTACCGTTTTCTGGCTATTCGAGAAGCACTGGAGCAAACGGAATTATTTGAGCAAGACGTTCAACAATTGCCGTTCCCAACTATGGAAATGAAATCATTAGGGCGTTACAAAATCTTTGGTGTTGTCACTAATAAAACTTTACCAGGTGAAGAACTGATTCATTGGCATAGGCTTTGTGCTGCAAAAGCGAACACGCTCATTCCATCATGAAAGATGATTTAGCCGGTGGACGTTTACCTTCGGGGGATTTCGGTGAAAATGCCGCTTGGTGGCTCATTATGCTTCTCGCCTTCAATCTAAGTGCTTTGATGACTCATTTAGTACTTCCTTCAAGCTGGGCCAGCAAACGATTGAAAGCAATTCGTTTTGGTTTGATTAATCTGGCCGGGCGTGTGGTTGATAGTTCTAGGCAACTGATTGTGCGTTTATCTGGTAATCATCCTTCCACTGAACTTTTATTAGATGTACGACATCGGATTCTTCAATTAGCTCTGGTTCCTTATGGCTCAATAGGCAACAATCAATTTATTGATTTAGCTATATTTTTTCTGGTTTGGGGCCAGAGGGGATTATTGCGCCTGAAATTTGAGAAATAACAACCCATTTTCACCTGTTTTATAATTTTGGTCATCAAATGATCAAAAGAAGGAAACAGGAGTTGCCATTTTTTTTGAAAAAGGCCCTAAATTAAAAAATCAGGACCAATTCAGAACTTTTGGACTTGACGTAAAAATGAGGTGGTGGATTTAGGTATAGGTGACGACTGGACTTAAACAAGTAAAAAGTGTTATAATATATATTATTGGTGGTTGTGTCCTTATTTCAATTGATTTGTTTCATTCTATGATTAATTTTAACACAACCTCCTTTTTTTAAGCATCAAAATGGGCGAAGCTATTGGTTCCTATAACATATTTTTTGTATGTCCTTTTGGCGAAGCTATTGGGTTTTAAGGGTCCCATTTATTGTACCCAAGCTACCGCTGTTCTATTGCCGTTAATGTTAGAGGATGCGGTCAAAATCGGATTGACCAGGGATCAGCGTTTGGTGGAACGCTTGATTAATAAAATTAATCAATGTATCATACCCGTCCCTTTATAAACGTTGGGAGACAATTGATCTCACCCCTGAAGTCCAAATTAAAATTAAATTTAAACCGGCTGGACATATTTTTGGCTCAGCTTTGTTACGTGTGATAGCTCTAATACGGGAGAACGGGTCATTTTTTCCGGTGATTTAGGTGCCCCTTATGCACCCCTAATCCCGGCTCCCAAATCACCTTATGCTGGTGATGTTTTAGTGTTAGAAAGCACTTACGGAGACAGGCGCCACCCTAACCGCAAACAACGCAGGCAAGTGCTTAAACAAATCATAGAACGCTGCATGAGGGATAAAGGGGCAGTGTTAATACCGGCGTTTAGTTTGGGCAGATTGAGTTTATGGAGTTTATAGAGTTTATGGAGTTTATGAGTTTTATCTCTAACCTTATAAACTCTATAAACTCTACAAACTCTACAAACTCTACAAACTCTACAAACTCTACAAACTCTACAAACTCAACAACTCTCCGTTGGCTAACCGCTTAACGGAGGTTTATAAACAACTCAAACCCTTATGGGATTTTGATGCACGTAGAACACTGTAACAAGGCCGCCACCCCTTGAATTTTGAGCAATTGCTCACCATTAACGAGCGGCGGATCATAAAAAATACAAAAAAATTAAAAAG
>LUTY01002693.1 GCA_001640045.1 Candidatus Thiomargarita nelsonii
ACCATCAAAACTATAGCCCGCAATATGCGGTGTCCCTAAGGTAGCGCGTTGTAACAATAATTGATTAATATTGGGTTCATTTTTCCAAACATCCAATATAGTGGTCATTGTTGGGCGTGCTGCCAGCCTTTCTAATAAAGCTCTTTCATCCAGCACAGCACCGCGTGATGTATTCACTAAAACCACTTCATCTTGTAACTTGGCGAGAAAGTCGGCATTGATTAAATGCTCAGTGGGATAACGCCCACCTTTGGTGAGTGGCACATGCAGGGTGATAATGTCTGCACATAGCACAGTGTTTAAATCGACATAATCCCGGTTATCTGTTTTTTCTTGCAGCGGCGGATCATGGATAATACATTCCACGCCCAAGGCTTTTAATTTTTTCAACACACGAGAGCCAACATTGCCGCAGCCAATAATGCCTACCGTTTTGTCGCGTAGTTGAAATCCTTGACGTTCCGCGATAATCAATAAAGCACTGATGACATATTCTGCTGCCGAGGTTGCATTACTACCCTGGGCACTGGCAAAAGCCATGTTTTTTTTGGAGAGATAATCCAAGTCAATATGATCTAATCCGATGGTTGCTGTACCGACAAAGCGCACGGCACTACCCGCCAGTAATTTTTCATCTACTTGGGTGACAGATCGCACTAATAAAACTTCAGCATCGCCTAAATCGGCGCGATTGATTTGCCGCCCAATAAGAGTACGAACTTCGCCTAAACTGGCAAAGACTGTACTTACAAAAGGGATATTTTCGTCTGCGACTATTTCCATAGATAAATCAGTGGGCAAAATAGTTTTCTATTCGCCTTTAGTCAGAGTATCAAGCTTTAGCAATTTTTGCGTGAGGATATGCGATATTCTGTACATATCCATCATGGCGTTTTGAGCAGCAGGCTCATCACCACCTTGTTTTTTTTCCAGTATTTGTTTGCTGATAGTGTGAAAGTGTTCATGCGGCTCAAATATGCTATCAAAAATTTCCTGAACTTTGCTATTCTGTAGGGCTGCCACTTGATTAGGACCATCACCATAAAGCCATTGTCCTAATTGACAGTCATGGTGATCAGTGTCTTGAAAATCCCCTGTCCCTGCCAGGGTGGCCTCAATTTTTCTTAAATATTGAATATGATCATTGAGGCGCTTTAGAAAAAAGGGTGTTGACATATCAATTCTCCACTGCTTAAAATTTTTCGACAGACTGCTAGTCCCTTTATTCAGTGCTAGCTAATTCAAAACATACTTGACCTTCTATATCCTCAACGATCTTGAGCTTGTATCCGGTATGAGCCAATTGTTTAACTGCCTGATAAAGACCGATACCAAACCCATCACGAGAAGGTACAGGTTGACTAAATAGTTGATTAGCAATTTCTTCGGGTATTGGACTACCATTATCGCATACAGTCAATTGTAAGCAACGTTTACTGATATGCAACAGTACATTGATTTGTAATTCAGGCTCACGTTGGCGTTTTGTCAGAGCGTTTTGTAATAGATTTTCTGAGACATTATCAAATAAATCTTCTGGAATGAGAATATTTTCAATTTCCTTATGATCCGAAAATTCAATGTGACTTTTGCGATAACGGGTTTTCAAATTCTCCCACCAAAGGGTCACAGGTACGTGTGAATAAGAAAATTCCGCCGGTTTTTGTAATTTGTCCAGGGTACGTTTTAGGCGCTGAGTCAAATGTGGCATTTGTCCTTGCAACAAGCGCTGAGTATCGCCAAATTTTTGGGGGGGAGAGCTTTCTATAACTGAGGTAATGGCGTGTAAAGATTGTAATAGATTTTTGATGTCATGGGTCAATTTGGCCCCCGTTTCGTGAATCGCTTGCAAATGGGCTTGTTGTGCAAAGGCGGCTTCACGGCGTTTGGCTTGGTGAAAATGTTCTAGTAATTGTATTAGGGTTTTGATCTGAAAGTGCTGGCTGGCAGTGATGCGCTGATATGCATAAATGGTGACTTCAAGGCTTTGCGCTGTGAGAGTGATTTGTTGTTGTTGCTGTTCACCTAGCATTTCTTCAGTATAGGGGGAATGCCAGGCAATACCGGATATCCAGGGTAAAGTGGAGAGTTTCTCAAAGCCTGCTTGTATAAATTCTTGGGCATAAACCAAGGTGCCGGCTGCGTAATAGGCTGTTTTTCGTTGATCGATAAAAATGGATTGTAGCCAATGCTGAGTAAAGCGGCGCAAAGCATAAGCCAATATGCCCAACAAGGTTAAATGCAAACCGGCTAAAATGAGCCAATGCCCTATAAAAGGTTTGGCAAATTGTAAAACCGCTAATCCTATAAAGAGAGGCGAATGTTTGCTGAAAATAGTCACACACGGCAGCATATAACATCTCTGTTCCTCGCACTT
>LUTY01002694.1 GCA_001640045.1 Candidatus Thiomargarita nelsonii
ACATAAGGGCAGTGATTGCAAATAAACATAATCACTGTCGCAATGTCTGATTTTAAATCAGAAAGTGTTACTGTGTCGCCCGTGACCGTATTGGGTAGGGTAAAATCGGGGGCAATAGTCCCTAAAGGCATCATGTTAGATGGTGTTCGAGCCATAATTTTCCTCTTTTTATAGGATGTCCAAGATAAATCTTGGACTCCTTACATAACAGTGTTGCTGTCAATGACGGTCTGTCAAAAAATTGTCATTCATTGAGTGTGAGTTTAATTAAATTATTGCGTTTTAGTTGGTAAATGCTTGCATGATGCATTTTCCGCCTTGATTCGGCTGGAAAATTGAGCTTCATTTGGGCAGGTTTTGGTGGTGAAATGGAGAGCTGCCAACTGAGATAGGTTTATGACACCGTAATTTTTACGATCAAAGTCAGTTTTTTTCAGCACGCCCGCTTGAAAGTAAAACGTATTATTTCCCGCTTTAATTTGTTGGGCGAGCTTATCCGTTTCGAGTTCAATATTAACGGTCATCTGCTGCATTGGAGCACCAGGGCGGGAGGGTTTGGTAGCCGCTTCGAGTTTATAAGTGGCCAAAATTTCAATATCATTGACATCCAGTGCCAATTTTTGCCTAGACATTGGGGTTCTGATTTTAGGTTTATTGGACAAACAACGGCTATAAAGCAATAACAAAACGCGCTCCTCATTGCCGCTTGGAATCTTATCTATCGCAAACTGTAATGTAACCTCTTGTCTTCTATGCTTGTTAACAGCAAATGATAACAGATGCTGTGGGCGAGGGTGTGTCAGGTTGACTTTTGGCACTGTACACGAACGCAATTTTTTTGCGTCGGCTTTCTCCAGCGTAACTGAAGCCATCTCAATTTGGCTTTTGCCTGGAAAGCTGGGTCGTGGTGCATTTCGAGTGGGTGGGCTTTGGGGACCACCATCTGTGTTTCCTGGGATTGGGAATGGTGCAGTGCCCGTTTTAGAATTAGCCCAAGCGGGACTCGTCGCTAACAAAAATGCGCCCGCAACCGTTGAATTTTTGAATTTTTTCATTCTACCTCCAATTAAAGTAGGAGTCCAAGATTTATCTTGGACATGTCAATGCTGAGCGAGCCAGCCTTCAAGAAAATTTTTTCCCATCTCATTTGGTAACTGGTTATCTGAAGATAACTCAATGACCTCATAAGCTTGTGTCACATCCCTCCCCAACAATCGCAGGGAATAACGACGGATTTTTTCATTATTGCGAAAACGCGCCTCTGTCATTCCATTAACATACAAATTAACAAATCGCTTTTCTTGTACCAAATAATGATGTTCTTCTAAAATACCTTCCTGTTTAAAACCAAATTTCAGCGTATTTTTTTGTGAGAGTTTATTATAGTCATAAACATAAGTATATATTTTATGTAAATGATAAATATTGAAAGCTAAATCAAGCACTAACAGGCTGGCTTCTGTACCATACCCTCGTGAGCGATGTTTTTCTTCAAATAAGCCTATCAGATACTCTGCCCGTTTGTGAACGGGTGAATAATCGCCTAGTACCGCCACACCAATAGCCCCATATTTTTTATGTTCTATCATAAATTCCACAAAGCCAAGCTCGACGGGATCCTGTTCAGCCAGTCTATTGGCGAGTTGCTCTTGGGTTAAAGGTATATTGTTGGAGTGGTAAAGACGGATAAAGGATTCGTCTTGATAAGCACCTAATAAGGTGGGCGCATCCTCGGGTTCAGTTTGACGCAGTCGCAATGAATGACCCTGATTAGAAAAAATCATACGCTTGTTATTCTCCATTTTGGCAGGCTCATAGTATCAAAACCGAAAAGAATGTCAAGTGGGTACAAGTTATCAGTTATCAGTTATCAATTATGAAACAGTATTTTGTACTGACTTTTCAGGAATCCATAAATTCCACTTTCATTGCGATCTTTTTTTAAATTGATTTCAGATTCCACTTCTGAAGATAATGTCAACAAAATACATTCATCACTTTGCTCGGCAATCTTTTGACATTTTTCCAAATTCACTCTACCCGTTGAGACAAAACAAAACTGACCCTCACCACGATACACAAAATCTACCAATTGACGCGCACAGCTGTATCGATTCTTAGCATTAGAAAATAAAACCCATTTATCTCCCTGAATAGAGTTTATTAAGTTGGTTTGGTTTGCATTCGGTAATTTAACCGTTTTTAAAATGAGTTGTGGCATGTCCGAATAAGAAAATAATCTTTCCGCATAATTACTAAAATACTGTTTATAAGGTTTATAGTAATTCTGGGGACGAAGCAATAAAATGACAGTGGCATGTAAGACACTTCGGTAATATTCTGTATCAAATTCAAAATAAAGTGTATTATG